>JAZRFO010000232.1:0-1669 GCA_045643685.1 Acutalibacteraceae bacterium | reverse complement strand
TTTCTGTTGGGGTCTTTGCCTTCCCAACGGAAAATAAGGTTTCCTTCGATTTCGGTGCATTCAAGTTTTGAGAAAATAAGGAGGAAGTTATTTTTCATAACCTCGTGAAGTTTATAAAACTGAGAAAGGTCAGTGTTACCTCTTAAAGAAATTGTGGGCACCTTAACCATTTCGGAAAGCTTCTGAGCGTAGTCATTGGCTTCTGCCTCAGTAGGATTAATGGCAGGAGTACTTGTGTTGGGCTTTGCCTTGATTTTTACTGCCTTTAAAGCGGCAATTACAAGCAATAAAACAATAATTGCAAGAATAACAAGCAACGCAATACCGATAATTTTAAAAATCATTATTATCAAGTCCTTTCGTGGGTTTACCGTAATATTATACTACTTGTTTTATTATAAGTAAATAGTTTTTTAAACGAGGAATCGGGAATGAGGAATCAGGAATTTCGGGGCGGAGCCGATTGCAATTAATATGCGCTTATGTTAATATATTCCACGAAGTGGTGATTAAATGAAAAAATCTAAAATTATTATAATTATTCTTACGGGTATAGCCATACTTGTTGCAGGAATACTCACTAAGCAACAATTTTTCTTGATGCTGCCATTATTTGTGTCACTTTTTGTTATGTCTTTTCAGTCCGAGGCTAATCGTGTAGGTGCTCTGATAGGTGCGTGTAACGCGGTTTTGTACACGGTAACGTATATTTTTATGGGTGTGTACGGCTCGGCGGCATCCTCATTTCTTTTCAGTTTCCCATTGCAGTTAATGACTTTCTTCAACTGGAAGAAAAATGCCTATAAAAAGACAAAGACTGTTGTTTTTAAGAAAATGTCCGCAAAGGTACGCATAATTTCAATTCTTGCGGGATTAACTCTCTGGGCAATTCTTGCGGGGGTATTTTATTACCTCAAATATGAATATGCGGTTCTTGACAGTATTACACTTCTTTTTGGGTTCATCATCCCTGTACTTACAATGCTTGCGTATATTGAGTATACATATCTCTGGATTGTACAGGCGGTTATGGGTCTTTTCCTTAATATTCAGATGGTCGCAAACGATATAAGTCAGTTGACTTATCTTATATATGGTGTTTACGCTCTTTATTGCGTGATTGGTGCATTTATAAACGTGCGTAAATTTTACAAGGAACAGCAAAAAAATTCCGATGAAGTTGTGAAATGATAAATCGGTTTTGTATCAGGTTCTTTTTGACACAAACTATTGTAAACCCCAAAAATTAGTGATAATATTAATTCATATCAGAGGAGGGTTTTACTATGGGTGATGTTTTTCAGACCATAATGGCTTTTTTCAGTTCAATAATTATGTTGATTTCATCATTACTTAATTTTCCGTCATTTCCCGGCAACGGAAATGCCGTTGAGCAAGAAAAGTTTTCTATGACTTTTTGCGAGGAATTTGATGGTGAACTTGACCGTAACGTGTGGTCGGGGCACTATCAGTATGGCGATGTTACCGAAGCGCGAAAGGGAAGTTATTGGAATCAATACCTTGCATATACCGAAGACGGCAATCTTATAATTCCTGTTAAATACCTTGAAGATGGTATGGGTGGCAAAGGTGCAGGATGGTACACCGCAGGTATTGATACGGACACCGATGCACCCAACGGCTTCAGTCAGAAGTATGGTTATTATGA
>JAZRFO010000231.1:0-3271 GCA_045643685.1 Acutalibacteraceae bacterium | reverse complement strand
GAGGCGGTAGCCGTAACTCCGCTTGGAAAACTGTTAAAGGGTGTAACGTGTAAAAGACCCGATTTTGCTTTTTCAAGCTCAGTAGACTTAATACCATCCGAGCCCATTTTGAGCATTTCGCAGTTTACACCATTGGCTATGTAAACCTTTTTGATTTTCTCGTAAGAGGGGTCTTCAATGGCAACGCCCTTACTTCTTCCCACGGTCTGTATTATAATACTGTAAAGATATTCCGCACCTGAGCCTATAACAATCTGTTTGGGCTCAACGTTTATACCGCGACTTCTCCCGAGGTAGGATGCTATTGCCTGACGCAATTCACGGCAACCGTTGTTTGGCGATTTCACAAGTATATTTTCACCATACTCGCTCAAGACCTTGCGCACGGTTTTAGAATAAAGGGAAAAAGGAAACTCCGTATTTACGTTATGGTAATTATTCTGCCTTAAGATTTCCTTTTTATCCGACACAGGAAGACACTCACCCGAAGTGTAAATCACGTAATAACCGCTTCTTTGCCGTGCTTCGGTATATCCCTCGTCACACAAAAGCTCGTAAGCGTGTTCAACAGTAATTACGCTCACCTGAGTTTCCGTTGCAACGAGCCTTTTGGACGGAAGCTTCGAGCCGTATTTATAAACACCATTAACTATATCACGACGGAGCTGCTTATATAATTGCATATAAGCAGACTCTCTTTTACTTTTATCTATGCCGTAAATCATAGTTTTTTCTGCTCCTTGCTCAAATGCTTAAAGAATACAAGTGTAAATGGTATAGCGATAAAGAACGTTACAACATCCGCCAGAGCCTGTGAAATCTGCACACCTGTCAATCCAAAAAACTTCGTAGTTACAAAAAGGATGGGTATGAACACAAGACCGCTTCTTAAAGCAGATAAAAAGGTTGCAGATTTATTTTTGCCCACACTCTGGAAGGTCATATTGCAACAAATGGAAAGAGGTTGGAAGAAAAGAGCGATTAACTGAGCCTTAAGGGCAAATGAGCCGATTCGTATAACCTCAGGGTCATCCCTGAAAAAGCCCACAAGATTATCACTCATAAAAAGACCGATAATAGCGAGAACCGCTAAAAGTACCTCCCCTACCACAAAGGTGAAAACAAAGCCTTTTTTAACTCTTTTAAATTTCTTTGCGCCATAATTAAAGGCACTTACAGGCTGATAGCCTTGTCCGATACCGAGACCCACGGCAAATATAAAGAAACAAATTCTGTTAACAATGGTCATACCTGCAACTGCTGCATCGCCGTAACCACCTGCCATATTGTTGAGGAGCATTGTGGAAACGCTTGAAAGTCCCTGACGTGTAAGACTTGGAAGACCCGTGAACATAATATTTTTAAGTTGGGGAAGACCCTTGACTGCATTTTTAAGGGATAATCTGCACTGAGTTTTACCAAGGATGAACATTAATAAAAGTATGGTAAAACTTATAGCCTGTGAAACGGCGGTAGAAATACCCGCACCGCTTATACCCAAATCAAAAACATTTATGAGCAACCAGTCACCGAATATATTAATAACACCGCCTGCGGTTAAACCTATCATAGCAAGGGCGGCTTTACCCTCGTAACGCAAAATATTATTGAGCACAAAGCTTGCCATAGTAACAGGTGCCGCAAGTAAAATCCAGAATGCGTACTTTTCGGAATAGGGTAAAATCGTTTCGGTACTGCCTAAAAGTTTCAATAACGGCGCTAAAAAACACAAGCCAAGAACCGTAATAACTGCACCCGAAACGAGGGAAGCAAGAAAAGCGGTACTACCCACTTTGTTGGCGGTTTCGTTATCCTTGGCACCGAGCCTTCGGGACACAATACTACCCGCACCGTGACCGAACATAAAGCCCACCGCCTGAAGAATAGCCATAAGCCCGAAAACGATACCTACCGCACCACTGGCACTTGTACCGAGAGTGCCCACAAAATAGGTATCCGCCATATTATAGATATTGGTAACAAGCATACTGACAGTTGTGGGTATGCCCAGTTTTATTATGAGCTTACCTACGGGGGTTTTTGTCATAAGCTCATATTGTTTATCCGCCTTAGTACTCGTTTCAGTCACATCCCGTAAAAATTTTTACAATATACAAATATTATAACACAAAAAACACAAAAGACAACAAATTATAAAACGAAAACCACACCCGTGAAATAAGTCACAGATGTGGTAAAAATATTAGTCAAAATTAAAAACCGCCATAAATAAAATGCCACAAATAGGGATATATAACCTCTGACGCACTACCTGTTTTGGACCAAATTACGTCCCAGTAGGTTTCAACCCATTCGCCATCAATTTTCTCAAAAGTTAAAACACTCGCCCAATCCACACCTTTACTAACATAGTACACACGGGCGGTTTCACCGTCGCAGTCAAGCACCTTAAAATATTCCATTTCATCCAACATTGTATTATCTGTCCAGGCATATTCAAAGTCATCGTAATATACTTTAGTAAGTATTTCGCATTTCAGCAACGAAGAAGCCCAAACAATCAAAGGTGATGAAGCAACAAGCACAACAGCAAGTACAATTATCAAGTTTTTTCGTTTTTTCATATAATCACCTCGTTAAAAATATGGCACAATGCAATTTTAATGTTTTATATGAATTTTTGTGAAATAAAGAAGCAAACCCACAAAGCAATTACAAATGCACTTTCAGCAGGGATTGCAAGCTTTGTGTAAGGACATTTCCAGCCTTTGTCAACGAAAAGGAAAATAGTTCTTGTTACAAGCACGGTTGTGGCAAAAAACATACCGCCGATAAGTGAATAGTAGCCTGTTCCTAATGTGAACATAAGGAATAAAAGGAATGCACCAAGAGCAAATGAAATACCGCCGTAGTAAACGCGAATTTCTGTTTTGCCCGCGTTGTCAACAGGCTTTATAGAAAAGCTTTCGGCATTTTTTAAGGGCTTTGAAATAAAGACAACCGCCATACCTATAAAGTAAAGTGCAAGACATATTGTTGCAAACATTGCAGGTGGGTTGGTTTCCCATATGGTTATCAGATTTTCTATTAAAATTTCCATAAATACACCTCTTTTTTCAGATTGAATAAATCTTATCACAAACTCACTTGAAAATCAACCAAACTTAATCTTGCTATTTTTCAGATAATATGGCAAAATAAACTCAGTTAATTGTGGAGGTGTCTTATGAGCAAAAACATTGTTGTTGCAGGCTTGGGTCACGGCGGTATAGTGGCTGCGGCTTTGCTTTCAGAAAAAGGTTTTAACGTT
>JAZRFO010000230.1:0-6592 GCA_045643685.1 Acutalibacteraceae bacterium | reverse complement strand
TTAAGACCGTTATCTGTACCAACCCATAAGTGGCCGAGACCGTCAATAGCAAGACAGTTGATTTTTTTGCTTGATACGCCTGTAACGTTGGGAAGAAGCTCTGCCCAGTGACGACGTTTACCCTTAAGGGACATAAGACCTTCAACAGTTGAACCTACAAAAATAGTTTCCGCATATTTTGCCTTATTATCGTGAGCTGCAAGACAAACTGTATCCTCGGGAAGGTCAACAATTTCTTCGAACTCGCCATCCTTAAGAAGGTAAAGAGTATTTTCTGTGATAAGCCAGAAGGACTCATCAAGAGCAACACTAATGCTTACAACGGGTGCATCCAACTCTGCAATCTTTTTAACTTTACCCTTTTTGATTTCAACGAGGTTGTTACCTGAAGCGGCGTAAAGTTTGCCGTTTACGGGGAAAAGTTTTGAAACTTTAAGAGATGTTTTTTTGATTTTGCCATCGGCATACTCAATAAGTGCATCATCCTGTGCTATGTAAAGGGTTTCGCCCTCAAATGCTACGGATGTAACTTTTTCGGGTTCAAGACCATTTTCGGCAGTAATGAATTTTCTGTCATACTGAGTAAATTCACCGAAAAGAAGAGATGTTTTTTTCATAACGTACTCCTTTTTGTTGGGATTTTTTGTCATTTTATATTATAACGATTATAGTTAGTCGAAACAGTGTAATCTTACACTGTTTCGCAACCAAATTTTTGATTAGGTTGCGAATTTTCAACGAAAATTCGACTACAATCATTATAACACTAAGAACACAAAAAACGCAACATAATTATTGCACTTTAAGAAAAATCAAGTTATACTTAATGTAGATTTTATTACGGAGAAGATTGTTATGAAAACTTACGGCACATATTTTCAGAATGATAGGGATTTACCCATTAAATATGGCGAAATAAATTTAATAAACCCCAACCGCCAACGCCTTAAGGGTGAAAAAGCCCTCCCGGGTATCGAGGCTTATCCTGTTTTTCAGGGCTTTTGCGGTACGGACTATGAACTTATGAAAATGGGTAGAGAAAGTAAGCTTTCAAAGAAATTTCCTGAAGGTGAAAACCGACTAATCAACGGCCACGAGGGTGTTGTGTGGGTGCCATCTGAAAATCGATTTGCAATTGTTTTAATCCGTGGTGGTGACAGCTACGACCCCACAAGATACACCGAGGATGAAACCTATTTTGAATATGGTTGCGACGGTGCAGACGGTCTTTTCTGCGATAAAAACTATTTTAATCCTGAAATGCTTTTACATCTTCCTCCAAAATATGAGGGTCTTAAAAAATTACCTCTTTCCGTAGCAAAAAGACTTTCCTTTGCCGACCCCTACGCCTGTGCGATTTTCCAACTTGAAAGAATGGAAGATTTAGGCGAGGCTCATAATTTCAGGGTTGAAATGGCAAAACACAAATGCTCTGAGGAAGTCGCAAGAGCCAAAGCCAAGAAAAATATATTCAACAAAACCGTCATTTTCGGTCTTGGTATGACGGGACTTTTTATGGCGGACCAGATAAGAAGACATTACCCCGAGGCGGAAATTCTTCTTGTGGGCAGAAGTGATGAAACTTCAAAAAAGGTTGTATTTTCAAAGGAAATTGCAAAAGCAGATTACCTTTGTACCGCAGGTTTGAGTGAAGAAGAAACCGCACAGGCAATAATGGAAAAGCTTGGTTCAAGAGCATCTCTTTTCATAGGCACAAGCGGTACTAATATTGAGCACAGAGTGGCTTTTGAACACAAGGTTTTAGGTTGCAACGGTGTTTACAACAGTTTTTCATTGGGTCCGAAGGTTACTTACGACACAATGCCCTTCGGTTTTGAAAATCACCTGATTTTTGCATCAATTAATTTCAGACAAGCCCATATGGAAAAAGCAATTGAGGTGCTTGTTGACAGCAGATATGACGAAGTTGTTGAGCTTATAGACAAAAATGAGTTTATAAGTGACCCTCTTGATGCTTACGAAAACAAAATTTACTGTAAGGGCGCACCTCTTAAAACAGGCATTATCTGGGACGAGAGTTACATTGAAAGGGATAAATGAAATGAAAGCAATTGTTATAGAAACTCCCAATAAAATTGAAATAAAAGACATTCCTATGCCGGAAGTTAAAGAAAACGAGGCGCTTTTGAAGGTTAAATGCGTTGGTATCTGTGGTGCCGATGTGGCTTCATACACGGGCAATCAACCCTTTACCACATACCCCAGAATCCCCGGTCACGAGTTTTCTGCAGAGATTGTAACAATCCCCGAAAACGACAAGGGTCTTAAAGTAGGGGATATAGTAACTTGTAACCCTTATTTTAACTGTGGTGAGTGTTACTCCTGTGAAAGAGGATTTGTAAATTGTTGCACCGATAATCAGACAATGGGTGTTCAGCGCGATGGTGCATTCTGCGAATATATCGCAATGCCCGTTGAAAGAATCTTCCCTGGTATGGGTCTTGGTGCCGAAGAACTTGCTTTAATCGAGCCCTTCTCCATTTCCCAACACGCAGTTTCAAGGGCAACAATTAAAGAAACGGATACTGTGTTGGTTGTAGGTGCTGGTCCCATTGGTCTTTTTGCATTACTCGCAGCAAAACAGAAATGCAAAAAAATCGTAGTAGCCGATATTCTTGATAACAGACTGGGTCTTGCCAAGGAATACGGCGCAGACGCGGTTGTTAACACCCAAAAGCAATCCCTTGAAGAATTCACAAAAGAATTTACTGAGGGCAGAGGTTTTGACGTATGTATTGAGGCTTGCGGCGCTCCCGAAACATTCCTTAACTGTATTGATTGTGCCGCATTTGCAGCCAATATTATACTTATCGGTAACGGCAAAAGGGAAACCACCTTCCTCCATTCAATAATTCTTAAAAAAGAATTGAATATTCACGGCAGTAGAAATGCACTTAATGCCGACTTTGTAAATAACATTCAACTTGTGGCAGATAAAAAGGCGGACGTTATGAAAATGGTAAGCGGTGTTTATGATATGGAAAATGCCACAGATGCTTTTGAAGCACTTAAAAATAACGACGGCACTTTAGCGAAAATTCTTATTAAAATAGGATGAAAAACTTATGATTATTGATGCACACGCCCATTTATGGAAAAAGCAAAACGGTATTGTGAACGGCAAACCTGTTTACGATATCGGTGGCGGTAAAAGTGACTTCGGTGGTGAGGTAAGGCAGATGATGCCCCCTTACATAACTGATGGTGAAAATAATATTGAACGCTTTATTGCAAATATGGATTACGCAGGGGTTTCAGGTGCGGTTATTACGCAGGAATACATTGACGGCAATCAGGACGATTACTTGAAAGAATGTAAAAAGATATACAAAAACCGCGTTAAAATCTGCGCACTTTATGAAGAAAAAGAAATGGGCGATATTAGCGACTTTGACGGAATCAAAATCTGTGCAGGTCGCCTTGAAGATAAAAATCTGCTTAACCACATTGAGCCATTTAAATTAGCAAATGATACAGGCAAGTTTATTTCCATCGACCTTGCGGACGGCAATGAACAGACAGGGATGTTACAGGAAATAATCAATATGTTCCCGGATTTAAGAATTGCTATAGGTCACTTCGGTATGGTTACAAGGGAAAATTGGCTCAGTCAAATTGAACTTGCAAAAAACAAGAATGTTTTCATTGAAAGTGGAGGTATAACCTGGCTTTTCAATGAGGAATTTTATCCATACCCCTCAGGTGTGGATGCCATAAACAGGGCGGCAGAATTAGTTGGTTTTGAAAAATTAATGTGGGGTAGCGACTACCCCCGCACAATGACCGCGATTACATACAAGATGAGCTTTGATTTTGTTTTAAAAACAGACAAAATCAGCGAGGATAATAAAAAGAAATTCTTAGGTGAAAATGCGGTTAAGTTTTACGGCTTTAATGATTTGGTTGTGCCTGAAAAGATAAAGAATATGGTAGAATAAACAAAGAGTGATAGCTGACACGGGTGTGTCGGCTATCACTTTTTTGGGGCCTTTGCCGGTTATCGGTTTTTCTGGTTGTTTCTGTTGTTCTGGTCGTTTCTGTTCTGATCATTTCTATTCTGATCATTTCTGTTCTGATTGTTTTTGTTGTTCTGGTTATTCTGGTTGTTCTGATTGTTTTTGTTCTGCTTGTTATCCATAATTTCACCTCCGATTTATGATAGAGTGATTGTATTAAAATATATATAGTTCTAATACACTCACTCTACAGGAATAGTTTCTGTAGTTTGTCAAAAACTATTCGTATAACACAATGGGAAATTTTTTAAACAAGGTGGTTAATTATGCTTTTAATTAAAAACGGAACGCTTTATACAATGGAGGACATAAACCCTTTTCAGGGTGATATTCTTGTAAAAAATGGAAAAATTATTGAGATTTCACAGAATATCAAGCATCAAGAAAATATGGAACTTATTAGTGCAGACGGAATGAATGTTTTTCCGGGGTTTATTGATGCACACAGTCATCTTGGTATTTGTGAGGAGAAGGCGACTGTGCCGGGTGACGTAAGCAACGAAGGCACAAATCCCGTAACGCCATATATCCGTGGAATAGATGCGGTTAATCCTATGGATAGTGCATTTCATAATGCTTTAGCGGTGGGAATAACCGGTGTAATGGTAGGTCCCGGAAGTGCAAATCCCATAGGAGGTCAGTTTGCGTTTATTAAAACCTATGGACGATGTATTGATGAAATGATTGTACTGGCACCCGCGGCAATAAAAATTGCTTTCGGTGAAAATCCTATGACAAATTACGGCAACTGCGGAAATGCACCCTCAACACGAATGAGTATAGCTTCCTTTATACGTGAAGAACTTTTTAACGCGCGTAAATATTTTGATGAAAATAATGAAAAAGATTTTTGCATGGAATGTTATCGGGATTTGTTCGAGGGGAAGATTCCCCTTAAAGCACACGTCCATAGAGCGGACGATATATTAACCGCAATACGAATTGCAAAAGAATTTGGTCTGGGCTTAACTCTCGACCATTGTACAGAGGGACATTTAATAGCAGAAAAAATAGCCCAAAGCGGTTTCCCAGCCATTGTGGGACCGTCCTTGGCATCCCGAAACAAAAAAGAAGTAAGTCAGTCGGATTTTAAAACCTCCGGTGTGCTTAAAAAGGCGGGTGTCACAGTGGCGTTAACCACTGACCATCCTGTATCAAGAATTCAATATTTGCCTGTTTGTGCGGCACTTGCGGCTAAAGAGGGTTTAGGCGAAGACGGAGCACTTCGTGCAATTACCATAGATGCAGCTAAAATTTGTAGGGTTGATAACCGTCTCGGAAGTCTTAAGGTGGGGAAAGATGCGGATGTTGTAATTTACAAAGGGAATCCGTTAGATATATTTTCTTCTGTTTATGCTACTATTATAGACGGAAAAATCGTCTGGCCGCAAAAATGATAAAAAAACAACTACCATTACGGTAGTTGTTTTTATTACATCTGTTCTAAAATATAGTTTTTAATATCATCTAATTTGCTTTCTTTCCATTTGCCTTCTTGGGCTTTTTCGGCTAAGGGGCAAAGGATGAAAAAGTC
This sequence comes from Acutalibacteraceae bacterium, assembly GCA_045643685.1. GTDB lineage: Bacteria > Bacillota > Clostridia > Oscillospirales > Acutalibacteraceae > DTU089. The sequence goes on along the minus strand of JAZRFO010000230.1, from coordinate 1,021 downwards.
AAGTGTTTCACCGGGAACTCTGCCTGTTCTTAATTCTTCACTGAAATGCGCTTTCCATTTTTCTTCCGTTGCATTTTTGAATTCCTCGGGTTTTAAATATGCCATCTGCCTTTTGGTTGCTTCAATGTGCATTTTAGCAGATAGGGGAGAAAGCAGATTGAAATCTTCCTCTCCAACATCCTGGAAAATTTCGGGTAAATCGTATTTTACAATATGCTCTTCGCCACGGAGAATTTTAAGACCCATGGGTTCAAAATTAAATTCATTTTCGGTGAAATTAAGTTTAACAATAATTCCGTATTCGGTCTTGTGCTGTGAGCGTTGGTAGTCCGTGTCAAAAATAAAATTACCCAATGAGTAAAAGATTATTTTATCTCCAACGGTTTCGTAGTTCATGGGTACGTGAGGGTGATGACCCACAACAATATCCGCACCCATTTCGAGGAATTTTCGGTATCTTTCCCTTGTATAGGGTGAGGGGAGTGGTGTGAATTCTTCACCTGCGTGGGCTACAACAATGCACCAACGGCACTTTGATTTAATGTCATCAATAGTCTTTTGTATTGCGTCAAGGTCGCTCCAACTGTAACAACCGGGCTTGTCAACATCCGCTTTGCGACAGGCTCTCTGGTAGCCTACGCCAAACATACCTATACCACCCGCTTCGTCAATGATAACGGGCTTTCTTGCCTCGTCAATATTCATTCCCGCACCGATGGTTTTAACACCGTTTTCCTCGGCAATTTTAAGGGTGCTTTCAATACCGTAGGCACCTGCGTCCATAATATGATTGTTACAGATGTTCCAGATATCCGCTTTCATTTTGTTTAAAACCTTTACGGCACGGGGGTCAATTGTGTGTAAAAGCTGTTGTACACCACTCTGTGTAGTGTTTTGCTCTGCGTTTGCCACAGGACCCTCAACGTTGGGTATTACGTGGTCCGCACTATGCAAAAAGGCGAGTATATCATCGGACAAAAGGTTTTCATCGTCCCACTTTTCATACATATAGCGGTCAAAA
>JAZRFO010000229.1:0-3446 GCA_045643685.1 Acutalibacteraceae bacterium | reverse complement strand
TTCATCAAACTTTGATGGTGAGCACCTTTCAAAACTTCGTCTCTTGTGGGCGGGTGGGGATTTCGTAAGCGAAACCTTTATAAAATCCTTTAACTCCTACCTTGAAAAATGGCGTGCAAAAGGTAGACTTTACAGGGGCTATGGCTTAACTGAAGTCAGTTCCGTTTGTACTGCTAATATTTCTGGTTCATATAAGCCCGACTCCATAGGTAGACCTCTTGACGGTATGACCGTTGAAATCTGGGACGAAGACAGAAACCCACTTCCCAAAAATACCATTGGCGAAATTGTAGTTTCAGGCTCAACGGTTATGGAGGGTTATTACGATAGTGACGACAGTGGCGTTTACGTGGACGAAAACGGTAAACGTTGGGTTTGCTCAGGTGACCTTGGTTATATGGACGAGGACGGATTTGTGTTCTTCACAGGCCGTAAAAAACGTATGATAATCATTTCTGGTTACAATGTTTACCCCAATGATATTGAGAATGAAGTTTTAAAACTTGATTATATTAATGAAGCCTGTGCGGTACAGGGTTACGTGGAAAGTAAACCTATTATAAAATTGTTTGTTTCTCTTAACCAACCTACGGATAACCCCGAGGAAGTCTGCAGATGTATTAAAGAGTATTGCGACAGTAAGCTTGAAAGATTTTCACGTCCCAGTCGTGTTACAATACTTGATGCGCTTCCCAGAACCCGAATGGCAAAAATTGACTTTATGAAGCTTACTGATACACCTCCTGCACCGGAACCCACAAAAAAAGAGGTGCGTGAGGAACGTAAGGCTAAAAAAGAAACAGAAAAAGCCGCAATAAAGGCAAGTAAAGAAGCTGAGCGACTTGAAAAAGAAGAACGCAAGGCTGAGGAAAAGGCGGTAGAAACAGAAAAGAAAACTACCGAAAAGGCGGAAAAAGAAGCCGCACGTACCGAGAAAAAGGAACGTAAAGCAGAAGAAAAAGCGGCGAAAGCCAAAAAATCAACGGAGGAAGAAAATAATGGCTGACACTAATAAAAAAAGTTTAAGCTACAAACTTCAGAAAAACCCCATTCTGTTGGTTTTCGGTATAATCGCCATAGCAGTTGCTCTTTTTGTAATAATCAACGTTACTTCAGGTATTAAGGAAAAGATTGATAGCAGCAAAGAAACAGAGATTACCGAAATCACAACTCTTGCTACCACCATTCCGGAAACAGAAGCGGTTGCACAGTTACAGAATGTGACGTTATATAACAAAAATATAGTGTCCTACACAATCGATAAAACTGAGGTTTCAGTATCTTTAAATGTAAAGTATAAAGATATTGATAGTCTTTTAAAAACACATAATGCAAGTAATGTGAATAATCAAGATTATATACCCGTGTTCTGCTTTTATAATGAGGATGGCACTCAGTTCAGCTGCCCCGGTGAATTGAAACTTGATTCAAAAACCAATTCTGCAATATACACACTCAGCGAAATCAATGATTTTGCAAATGCAATTGCACTTACTGATGAAATTACCGTAACTTACGATAATATTCTTGATTTACCCTTTAATATTTGTGTACAGTCAAAATCAAGCGGTGATAAGGTTGAAACCCTTATGGGTACTCATTCTGCTAAATGCGATGCAACAAACTATGGTGTCAATCTTATAAATGCAGCCAAGGGCGTAAAGAAAGCTGAACTTACCAAAACCGATGAATTTATGTGGCTTGACATTTATTTTGATGATGTTAACGCTTATACTCAGTTAAATAATGATTTTATTACCAATTTCGTTCGTTTTGGTGTAAGCTATAATGGTGTGACGTATAAAAGAGATTTTATTGTTACCGAATATGACAGCCTTAATATGATACGTTGCAAATTTGACTCCTATTCTATGGAGGGTCTTGCAAAGGAAATGGGCAATTCCGACTTAAGTGTCGCAGATGTTTTTGTCGATTATCCCGTATCTGTATGGACTTCGGACTATGATGTAGAAACAGTCCTTTTCGGTATGAATGGCTTTGTTTCAGTACCATCGGAAGCACCCGAAGAAACCGAAGCACAATAATAAAAGTAATTAATTTTTTCAAAAAGGAGAAATAAATATGGCAGAATTTAAGTATGAAATTAAAGAAGAATTTGGCGTTGTTTCTGAAACAGGCAAGGGTTGGACAAGAGAACTCAACCTTATTTCCTGGAACGATGGCGCACCCAAGTACGACATCCGTGACTGGGCACCCGACCACGTAAAAATGGGTAAGGGTATGTCACTTACTAAAGAAGAACTCGAAAACCTCTACGAGCTTATCGGCGAAGTTTTGGGCAAATAAAACTTTATATGTACATAAAAAACCTGTTCCTTGACGGAACAGGTTTTTATTTTTATTCAGCTATAAATCTTCCCATTAAAACACCCATGACTGATGCCATCATAAGACCTCTGGTCCAACCTGAGGAGTCGCCAAGGCAATGAAGACCCTTAACACTTGTGTTAAGCTCGGTATCCATTTTAATTTTATTACTGTAAAATTTAAGTTCGGGTGAGTAAAGAAGCGTTTCTGTTGATGCAAAGCCCGGCACAACGTGGTCAACCGCCTGAATAAAGTTGATAATATTTGTCATTGCGCGGTAGGGCATAGCGGCGGTAATGTCACCCGCAACTGCATCGGGGAGTGAGGGACGTAAGTTCGATTGCGCCAACTCCTTGGGCCAGGTTCTTTTACCGTCAAGAATATCACCATATCTTTGTACAAGAATATGACCTGCGCCAAGCATATTTGTAAGTTCGCCAACCTTCTGAGCGTATTCAATAGGTTGGTTAAAGGGGTAGTTGAAATTATGTGAGCAAAGAATGGCAACGTTTGTATTGTTGGACTTTTTCTCTTTGTATGAGTGACCGTTAACAACCGCAAGGTCATTGTCGTAATTTTCCTGGCTTACAAATCCACCGGGATTCTGGCAGAAAGTACGTACCTTGTTTTTAAAGGGCTTGGGGTAGCCAATGAGCTTTGACTCGTAAAGTACGCGGTTAACTTTTTCCATAACCTCGTTACGTACTTCAACTCGTACACCGATATCAACCGTACCTGCCTGATGCTCAATGCCGTGCTCGTTACAGAGCTTTTCAAGCCAGTCGGCACCTCGTCTGCCTGTGGCAACCACGACCTTTTCTGCATCAATTTGTTGGTGGTCTTCGCCCTTGCTTATTAATACACCCTTGCAGACACCATCTTCAATAATAATGTTGTTGCATTCGTAACCGAACATCATATCAACGTTACTGTTTCTAAGGTGGTTTTCAATTTCAAGGTAAAGTGTCTGTGCTTTTTCAGTACCTAAATGACGGATGGGGCAGTCAACAAGCTTAAGACCTGCCTGAATGGCATTTTTACGTATTTCTTTAACTTCTGCATCGTTGCTGATACCCTCAATATGCTCATCAGCACCGAACTCAAGGTAAATCTTGTCC
>JAZRFO010000228.1:0-7231 GCA_045643685.1 Acutalibacteraceae bacterium | reverse complement strand
TGCTACAGGTGAAGTTTTGCTCCAATACAATGCGGATGTTAAATTGTTTCCTGCATCCGTAACAAAAATTATGACTATGCTCCTTGTTGCCGAGGCAATAGATTCGGGTCGAATAACCCTTGCGGATAAGGTTGCTTGTTCATCCAATGCCGCATCCAAAGGCGGTTCACAGATATGGCTTGAAGAAGGGGAGGTTATGACAGTTGACGAGCTGCTCAGAGCAACGGTTATCGGTAGCGCAAACGATGCGGCGACGCTTTTAGGTGAATATGTATCAGGTAGCGAGGAATCCTTTATTGCTCTTATGAATGCAAGGGCAAAGGAATTGGGGATGAAAAACACTCATTTTGTAAATGCCACGGGTCTTGATGATACTACCGACGAGCATCTTACAACCGCCCGTGATATCGCCATTATGTCAACGGAACTTCTTAAACATGAATTTATAACCGACTACACAACCGTGTGGATGGACTCTTTAAGAAATGGTGAAACGGAACTTGTTAACACCAATAAATTAGTAAGGTTTTACGAGGGAACTACAGGACTTAAAACAGGTACAACTGCCAAGGCCGGTTGTTGTGTTTCAGCAAGTGCCGAAAGGGAAAATTTGCACCTTGTGGCGGTGGTAATGGGTAGTGAAAACAGTAACGACCGATTCAACACCGCAAAAGCAATGCTTAGTTGGGGTTTCACCAATTACACCTTGTACTCTCCCCAAATAGAAACAAAGCAATATGAAAAGGTGGCGGTGAATTCGGGTAGATGTGATTTTACGGAAACTGTATTCCCTGAGATAGCACCCATTCTAATTAAAAAAGGACAGGAAGAAAAGGTAAAAGTTACGGTAGAAATATGTGAAAATGTTGATGCACCCGTTTCGGAAAAACAGACCCTCGGTAATGTTAAAGTAACCCTTGATGAGAAAGTTGTTAATGAGTATAAAATACTTTCTCGTACCGAGGTACATAAATTGACATTTTTTGACGGCATACTTAAAATATTCAACTTTATTTCTAACGGAAATACTGCATATCCCTTTGCCAATACTTGACTTTTTCTACCCCTTTTGATAAAATGAATTGATTAAATAATGAATAAGTATGTTCAATCTAAGGATGTGTTTGTTGTGTTTTATACTTCAACAAGAGATAACAATGTAAAAGTAACTGCTTCTAAGGCAATTACAGATGGTATTTCTCCCGACGGTGGTTTGTATATTCCTGAGTCAATTCCTCAGCTCAGTGCCGATGAAATCAAGGCTCTTTGCGGTGTTGATTACAAGGAACGCGCAAAAAAGGTTCTGGGACTTTACCTTACAGACTTCACTAAAGAAGAACTTGATTATTGTGTTGAGGGTGCTTACAAGGACGGTAAATTTGCTTCTGAATTTGTTGCTCCTGTAGTTAACCTTCACGATAATGTTAATATACTTGAACTTTTCAAAGGCCCCACTTGTGCTTTCAAGGATATGGCTTTGCAGATTCTTCCCTACCTTCTTACTGTTTCTGCTAAAAAGAACCTTAAGGATAAGGAAATCGTAATCCTCGTTGCTACATCCGGTGACACAGGTAAAGCGGCTCTCGAAGGCTTCAAGGACGTTGAGGGTACAAAGATTCTCGTATTCTATCCCAATGACGGTGTTAGCCCCATGCAGAAATTGCAGATGACTACACAGGAGGGTGAAAACGTAGGAGTTTGTGCCGTTTATGGTAACTTTGACGATTGCCAGACAGGTGTTAAAAACATCTTCACCAATAAAGAAATTCTCGACAGATTTGAAAAGAACAACCTTGTTTTCTCATCTGCTAACTCTATTAACTGGGGTAGACTCGCTCCTCAGATTGTTTACTATGTTTCCGCTTACTGCGATATGGTAAACAGCGGTGAAGTTAATTTCGGTGATAAAATCAACGTAGTTGTTCCCACAGGTAACTTCGGTAATATTCTTGCGGCTTATTTTGCTAAAGAAATGGGCTTGCCCATTAATAAGCTTATCTGTGCTTCAAACGCAAATAACGTTCTTACTGATTTCATCGAAACAGGTGTTTACGACAGAAATCGTAGTTTCTTTACAACTGTTTCACCCTCAATGGATATCCTTATTTCAAGTAACCTTGAAAGACTCCTTTATATCCTCTGTGGCAGAAATGATGAAATTATAAACGACTGGTTCGGTAAACTTAAAACAGAGGGTAAATACACCGTTTCCGACGATGTTAAGGCTCTTATTAAAGATATGTTCTTCGCAGGTTGCTGTGACGATACCGCAACTGCCGAAACAATCAACGCAACATATAATGATTACAACTACCTTGCTGATACTCATACTTCTGTTGCTATCAATGTGTGCGACGCTTACATTGAAAAAACAGGTGACAAAACACCCGTAGTTGTTGCTTCAACCGCATCACCCTTCAAGTTCTCAAAAGCAGTTCTTTCTGCAGTTGAAGGTGCAGCAGATTACGATGATGAATTTGCAACAGTTGATGCACTCGAAAAAATATCTTCTCTTAAAGCACCCGAGCAGCTTTCCGCTCTTAAGGGAAAACACGTAAGATTTACTCAGGTTACTGCTAAGGAAGATATGGCAGAAGTTGTATTCAATATGTTAGGTATCTGAGAAAGGAGTTCCCGATGTCCTTATTTGTAATCGGTGACACACATCTCTCTTTATCCGTTGATAAGCCCATGGATATTTTCAAAGGGTGGACTGATTATACAGAACGCCTTGCCACTAACTGGAATAATGTTGTAGGTGAGAACGACAGTGTTGTTATTCCCGGTGATATTTCCTGGGCAATGAATTTTGAACAGGCACAAAAGGATTTTCAATTCCTTCACTCTCTTAACGGTACAAAGTACATCCTCAAGGGTAACCACGTTTATTGGTGGAATACCATGTCCAAAATGACAAAGTTCCTTGATGAAAACGGATTTGATTCAATTAAAATAATTCACAATAATGCATATTCCGTTGAGGGGTTTGCTCTTGCGGGTACCCGCGGATGGTTTTACGACGATTCGGAAGGGGATGTGCATAAGGTAATACTTCGTGAGGCGGGTCGTCTTCGCGCATCATTAAAGGCGGCTTCGGAGTTGGGTGGCGAGATAATTGCTTTTCTTCATTATCCTCCCATAAATGAGGTTCAACGTTGTGACGAGCTTCTTGACGTTTTAAAGGAGTTTCCTGTTAAGCGATGCTACTTCGGTCATCTTCACGGTTTTGTAGCACCGGGGTGCGCAAAGGTGGAAAATGAGGGTATTTCATTCAATCTCGTATCGGCGGATTACCTGCGTTTTACCCCGAAATTAATAGTTCCTTGACTTATTTTAATGAAAAATAGCCCTGAAATTAAAAATATCGGGTGTATTTTACCAAATATTTCAAATTTATTTAAAAAATAGTGGAAATTCGCGGATTATTATGATATAATTTCGCAGTTAATATGTTTATTAAATGTTCGCAAATGAAAGGATGTTATTCAAATGAGTTTAAAGTCTTGCGAAAAAATCGAAACAAACGTATACGCAGTTGAAGTTTCTCTTGAGGGCGATGCTTTCAAGTCAGCAGTTTCAAAGGCTTATACAAAAACAAGGGGCAAATACAATGTTCCCGGTTTCCGCAAGGGTAAGGCTCCCAAGCACATTATCGAAACTTACTATGGTAAAGAAACTTTCTGGTACGATGCAATCGATGCAGAGTACGGTGCTCTTTACGAAGCAGCTATCAAAGAAGCAGGTATTGAACCTGTTGCTGCTCCTCACGACGATGAAATCGTTGACATCAGTGAAAACGGCTTCACAATCAAATTTAAAGTAACTGTTAAACCCGAAGTTGAGCTTAAAGCTTACAAGGGCATCAAAGCAGAAAAAGAAAAAGTTACAGTTAAAAAAGCAGAAATCAAAGAAGAAGTTGAAAAGGCTCTTGAAAAAGACGCAAAGCTTGTTGCAGTTGAAGGCAAAGCAGCTAAGAAGGGCGACATTGCAACTATCGACTTCGAAGGTTTCCTTGACGGCGTAGCATTCGACGGCGGCAAAGGCGAAGGCTATGACCTTGAACTTGGTTCAGGTAGCTTTATCCCCGGTTTTGAAGAGCAGGTTATCGGTCACAAGGTTGACGAAGAATTTGATATCGACGTTACTTTCCCCGAAGACTACGGCTCAGAAGAACTTGCAGGTAAAGCAGTTGTTTTCAAAATCAAACTTCATAAAATTATGAAGAAAGAACTCCCCAAATACGATGACGAGTTCGTTAAAGATGTAAGCGAATTTGACACTGTTGCAGATTACGAAAAACATCTTGAAGAAGAAATCAAAGCAAGAAAAGAAGCTGCTGCTGACCGTGCATTCGAAAGCGCAGTTATGGATACTCTTGTTGACAACGTTGTTGCAGAAATCCCTGCAGTAATGATTGAAAAAGAAATCGACAATCAGATTAACGAGTTTGAATACAGACTCCGTTCACAGGGTCTTCAGCTTGATATGTATCTCCAGTACCTTGGTATGGACGTTGCCGCTCTTCGCGACAGCTACAAGGACGGTGCTGAGAAACAGGTTAAACTCCGCCTTGCTCTTGAAAAGGTTGCTTCTCTTGAAAACATCGAAATCTCTGATGAAGATGTTGAAACAGAACTTAAGACTTATGCAGATGCATACGGTATGCCTGTTGAGAAAATCAAAACTCTCATTTCTTCTGATGATGTTAAAGCAGACCTTGCTTGCAGAAAAGCAATGGATATCGTAAAAGATACTGCAGTTGCAGGTGCAAAGAAAAAAGCTGCTCCCAAGGCAGACGATGCTGCAGCGGAAGAAAAGCCGGCGGCAAAAAAGGCTCCCGCAAAGAAAACAACAACTAAAAAGACCACAGCAAAGAAAACTGCAGAAAAGGCAGAAGATGCTGAATAATTAATAATATGCCGCCACAGTAATAACTGCGGCGGTATATGTATATTTTTATGAAGTGTTTAAATTAGTTAAAACACTCCAATAATCATCCTGTTACTATTGCTAGGAGGTTAACATTATGGCACTTGTTCCTTACGTTATTGAGCAGACCAATCGTGGTGAACGCTCTTATGACATTTTTTCAAGACTTCTCAATGACAGAATCATTGTTCTTTCCGACGAAGTAAACGACGCTACTGCAAGTATAATCGTAGCACAGATGCTTTATCTTGAGGGTCAGGACCCCGAAAAGGATATTAATTTCTATATTAACAGCCCCGGCGGAAGCGTAACTGCAGGTCTTGCTATTTACGATACAATGCAGTACATCAAATGTGATGTTTCTACAATCTGTATGGGTATGGCAGCATCCATGGGTGCGTTCCTTTTCTCATCCGGTGCTAAGGGTAAACGTTACATTCTCCCCAATGCAGAGGTTATGATTCATCAGCCTCTCGGTGGTGCTAAAGGTCAGGCAACAGAAATCCTCATTGCCGCAGACCACATCAAGAGAACTAAAGAACGTTTGAATAAAATCCTTGCCGAAAACACAGGTAAATCGCAAGAAGAAATATTTGCGGATACTGAGCGTGATAATTGGCTTACTGCAGAGGAAGCCGTAGCATACGGTATTGCAGATAAAATTATCGAAAAAAGATAATCGGAGGTGCTCTTTTTGGCACGAGAAGATTCAAAAGATAAAAAGGTAAGGTGTTCCTTCTGCGGTAGATCTACGGACCAGGTTGAGCGAATGATATCCGGTCCCGATGTTTACATCTGTGATGCCTGTATCGAGGCGTGTATGGAAATCGTTGAGAGCGTACCATCAAAAAAGAAGAAGGTAGCACCCAAGCCCGCAAAAAAACTTCCCAAACCTGTTGAAATCAAGAAAGCTCTTGACGAATATGTTATTGGTCAGGATGCAGCTAAACAGGTTTTAAGCGTGGCAGTTTACAACCATTACAAAAGAATATATTGCAATTCACCCGATGATGTTGAGATAAATAAAAGTAACGTGCTTATGCTCGGACCCACAGGCGTGGGTAAAACTTTACTTGCTTCAACTCTTGCCAAAATTCTTGATGTGCCTTTCGCTATTGCGGATGCCACAACTTTAACCGAGGCAGGTTACGTGGGCGAGGACGTTGAAAACATCCTTCTCCGTCTTATTCAGGCGGCAGATTTCGATGTTGAAAAAGCAGAACACGGTATTATTTATGTTGATGAAATCGACAAAATCGGCAGAAAGTCAGAGAATACATCAATTACCCGTGACGTAAGCGGTGAGGGTGTGCAACAGGCACTCCTTAAAATTGTTGAGGGTACCGTAGCCAACGTACCTCCTCAGGGTGGCAGAAAGCATCCCCAACAGGAGTTTATACAGATTGATACTTCCAAGATTTTATTTATCTGTGGCGGTGCTTTTTCGGGAATTGAAAAACTTGTTGAAGACAGACTCGGCAAAACCGTTTTAGGTTTTGGTGCCGAACTTCACTCCAAGAGCGAACTTAAATCCATGGATATGTACGCTAAGGTTATACCTCAGGATTTAGTCAAGTTTGGTCTTATTCCTGAGCTTGTAGGTCGTATTCCTGTTATTACAAGCCTTGAAAACCTTGATGTAGACGGACTTGTTAACATTATTACCCAACCTAAAAATGCCCTTTTAAAACAATATACAAGCCTTCTTAAAATGGATAAGGTAGAACTTAACTTCACCGATGATGCCATTAAGAGAGTAGCTGAACTTACTATTGAAAGGGAAACCGGTGCTCGTGGTCTTCGCTCCATTATGGAAAGCATTCTTATACCCATTATGTACAGCGTACCTTCCGACCCATCGGTTGCAGGGGTTAAAATTACTGCCGATGTAGTAGACGGTAAAGCAGAACCCGTTTACTTAAAGAAACCTAAAGAAAACAATAAAGTGGTTTAAAACCGAACTAATTTCAGGGTGATTTATCTTAAGGGTACTTCACCCTGTGTTAAATTAGAGTGGGTAAAGTGTATTCGAATCAGCCTTAAATGGCGTGGTTTCGGTACTTTTGCCCGATTTGCCTTTGAAAGGCGATAGCCTGTCTGCAGTCAAATACGAACAAAATTCCTCAAAATCATATCCATTTAAGGTCGTAGAATTTTGTGATTGAGTATTTTTCACTCAGATAAGGCAAAAACGCAGCTAATCCTGACGGATTGGCGAGTATTTTAACGAAATATGAGTGGAAAAGACTATCCCAAAATCTGGTTCGGATACACTTTACCCACTCTAATCTATAAAATAAAT
>JAZRFO010000227.1:0-7994 GCA_045643685.1 Acutalibacteraceae bacterium | reverse complement strand
AATAATAAACGAGCCTTAAAAATCGTACTTTACCGAAAATTGAAGATGTTCCGAATCAAAAGTGTTTCTCACTTACGGGAGTTTATATAGATTTAAAATTTAAAAATTCGATTACGGAGCAATTTCAATAGTCAGAAAAGTACACCAATCAATAGAAAGAGAGGTAACCAAAAGATGTTAGATACTAAAATAGAACAATAACCCTTGGTTGTATGTTAAAAAGCATCAACCAAGGGTTATTTTTTATTTCTTTTCAGTATCTAATTTCTTAAGGATTTTATTGTAGGGCATAAGCATACCTTCCGTCATTGCGTTACCCATTTTAGCTTTGATTTTAGGATTTGAAACAAGGCTTCCCAAAAACTTAATCATAATCATAGTTCCCCTCTTTTTCTGGGGGAAATCATATTGACCGTGTTCTTTGTAGAATTTATGGTCAGCCTTCATCATACCCTGCATAAGCCATATAAGGTCGCGGAAAATCTTCATACCGCCTATTCCGTAGAAATTCTGCGGAGGAACATAAGCGTTTTCCAATGCATATTCAAGCCTGTTTGCAAGCTTATCAATCTCACTATCGGGCGAAACCTCGTCCGTTGCAACACCTGCTAGGAAGTTGTTACCGACCTCTGCTCTACCCTCAACAATCATCTGAAGGTTAAATTCTTCGCTATAATTACCACTTACAAGGTAACCCATGGGCATACCCATTGTAACTGCACGATGACCGTTACAGAACTGACGGTCGTCGTATAGTTTGAAGTCGGCACCCATAGAATGGTCCTTTATTGAAAAGGCAATAACTATCGCCTGTGCGGTCTGTATTGTACCCCTGAGGAACTCATCAAAACCATCCTTGTAAACGCACTTGCCCGAAGTCGCACAATTCAAACAACCGAGACAACCACCTTTAAACTCATATTCGGCAATATTGATTACCCTTGTTTTTCGAGGTAAAACCGCACAGAAACGGTCTATCATACTTTTAAGTTGAACATCATCCTGCTTGCAGTTTGTAAGAACAACCACGTCACCAGTCTTTTCAACCTGGTCATTTTCGGGAACAGTTACGGGAATGTGTTTAGGCTCCGTTGAATTAAGTCTGTTTTTTTCAAACACACCTTTTTCCATACAGAACAAAACGTATTCAAAAAAGTCTTTTGCTTCTTTCTGCCCCTTTTCGGTTAAAAGGTCATCCATATCAGCCGACAAACCACGTACGTAATTAAGACCCAAGTCAAAACAGTTATCCTCAACATATCTGTGGGCGGTAACATCATAAAAATGCTTTGAAGTGGTAAACTGAGTTGCCACTTTACCCTTAAGGTCAATACCCTGCTCTTTAATGATTTCTATAAACCTATGCAACTGATATGGTGCAATAAAAGTATACACAGGATAAGAAAAAATAATTAAATCCGCTTTTTCAAGAGCCTCTTTAGCAGGTGTAAAATCACGTTCGAGTGCTTTGATACGCTGACCTGCATGGAGAATTTCAAAATCATGCTCACCATGGAGTTTAGAAAGATAATTTATGGTCTGTAAAGTAACACTGTACTGACCCTTGGGGCTACCATTCACTACTAGAATGTTCATACGTTCACCTGATTTTCGATTGTATTAATTTTTTTCATCTTATTTCTTTTACTGCAGCTTTTTTCACTGCAATTTTTACAGGAAAGGCAACTGTTAGTATTCATACAGAATCTTTCGGGGTACTTACGTGCGGTATATTCCCACTTAACAAGCAACACAAGTGCAAGACCCAACAAGGACCAGGTAAAGATATGGGGGATAAGAACAAAGGGTGTAAACATCATTGCAAAATCCCAGTTATAAATACGACAGTCTGCACAACATCTGTTTTTCATAAAGTGTTTTTGGAACGGACAGTAACACAAAACGCACACCATATCGCACACACTGTAGAAAAGCATAATAAGAATCATCATTCCCTGGTCAATCACCTTGAACCAATACAATGCACTGAATATAAAATTCACACTTATCCACACACCTGCTACAACTGCCGCACCTTTCCAGGATTTATGTTTAGGCTCGGTTTTGCCGGTGGGAACATATTGAGATTTAAAATGCTTTTTGCTACCGGTTGTATCCAACTTTGTGGGGAAGAATCTTAAGGAAACCTCAACAAGGAAAAATACCCACACAGGCACTACATACCACGGTGTGTTGCCGAAAGTTATAAACTCAACAGTTTCGCCTTCCATCTTTTTGGTCGCGTAAAGAACGATTGCACTCACAAAAATAATGGAACGGACAATCAGATTAAAATAATGATATTTGGTTGCTACGCTTGAGCCCTTCAATGCTTTTTTCAAAAATCTTCAACCTCATCTGTATAATTTCTATAACATAGATATTAATTATAACAGATTTAGTTTTTTTAAACAACCCATTACAACAAAAATCGACACATATCGCAGATTAGTGCAATATGTGTCGAAAGTTTTATTTTTCTTCCATTACGCTCATATAAGCGGGACGTATGATTTTATCGGTACAAACCAATTCTTCAATACGGTGTGCACTCCAACCAACAATTCTCGCAACGGCAAACATTGGTGTATATAACTCTCGGGGAATGCCGAGCATATCGTATACAAAGCCACTGTAAAAGTCCACGTTGGGGCTAACGCCTTTATAAATACGTCTGTACTTTGCAATAAGTTCAGGGGCAAGTTCCTCTACATCTTTATAAAGTTGAAGTTCCTTTTCCCTACCCTTTTCTTTCGCAAGTTGCTCAACGTAATATTTGAAAACTCTTTCGCGAGGGTCAGAAAGTGAATATACCGCGTGACCCATACCGTAAACAAGACCTTTACGGTCGAAGGTTTCTTTATTGATAATTTTTGCTAAATAATCACTCAAAGCCTCTTTGTCGGCAGTATCCTCCACGTGAGCGCGTATATCATCCATCATCTCAATAACCTTGATGTTTGCACCGCCGTGCTTGGGTCCTTTAAGTGATGACATAGCCGCCGCAATTGTTGAATATGTATCTGAACCTGCGGAGGTTACAACCCTTGTTGTGAAAGTGGAGTTGTTACCGCCACCGTGCTCCATATGAAGAATAAGAGCAGTATCAAGAACCTTTGCCTCGGTTGCAGTGTATTTCTTATCGGGACGGAGCATCATAAGAAGATTTTCCGCAGTGGACAATTCAGGGTCTGGTCTATGGATAAACATACTGTCCATATTCTCGTAGTAGTTATATGCGTGATAGCCGTAAACTGCGAGAAGAGGGAATATGCTTATAAGCCTTATACACTGACGCAAAGAATTACTTACGCTTGTTTCAACGGGACCCTGGTCGTAAGAAGCAAGAGTAAGAATACTACGTGTCATTGAGTTCATAACGTCTTTACCGGGAGCTTTCATTATAACGTCACGGGTAAAGTTAGTAGGTAAAATTCTGCTTTCTCCGATAAGTTTTTTAAATGTTTCGTTTTCGGTTTCGTCGGGGAGTTCGCCCATTAAAAGAAGATAGGCAAGCTTCTCGTAGCCCAATTCATTTTCGCCTAAACTGTTAAGCAAATCTTCTACTCGATAACCGCGATACCAGAGTTTTCCATCACAGGGTATTTTTTCTCCGTTTATGTTTTCAAAGGATGTAATTTTGGAAATATTGGTAAGACCTGCAAGTACACCATTACCATTCTGGTCACGCAAGCCCCTTTTTACGCCGTACTCACCATACAAATCAAGGGAAATGGCATCATTTTTACGGCACAATTCTTCTTTTTGAGCAATATAACTATCAAGTTGTGTCATACTTTACTCTCCTTTCCCAGAAAAATATATAATTATTATTCTAATTATATATTATTTATTCCCAGAGGTCAACTAAACCCCATTAAGCGTTACAGATATTTAACAATTCATAATTATTGACCGAAGTGAAACTTAATGCTATAATCATATAAAAGCAGGTGAACAATATGAGAACAAAAACCGCAAACCCAAAAAGTTTGCAAAAAAAGCAAAAACAAATTGCCCGTTGGGAAAAGAAACTTAACCACAAGGGCAAAAATTTTTACCTTATTTACATTGTTTTTATTATCACGTTGATTTACGCTACTGACGAAATCGCATCACAAATCAACACCCTTATGAAAACAGAAATTGCCAATGACCTTTTGGCTTCATTCGGTCAGAGTTCGGTAGGTATGTTGAACTTGGCATCTTCTCTTGCAATACCCTTTCAGGTGTTAGGTTTGTTTTACAGACCCCTTTCAGACCGCTTTGGCAGAAAAACATTCTTAGTAATAAATACCTTTGGTATGAGTATTGCACTTATAACAATATTCCTGTCAAACAACCTAATAATGTACCTGTTGGGTGCTTGTATGATTCAGTTCTTTGTGCCCCACGATATGCACGTTGTTTACATAATGGAAACCTCACCGCCCAAACACAGAGCGCGTATTTACTCATCAATAAAATTTGTTGCCAATATGAGCGTTATGCTCGTACCTCTTTTAAGACGTTGGCTTATGACTCAGGCATCCGAATGGCGTGCAGTTTACTTTATCCCTGCCCTTGTAGGTCTTGTTGTAAGCTTTGTAGCCTTACTTTTAGCACGTGAGCCCGACGTATTTGTGCAATCAAAACTCAGACAGTTAAGAATGACTGACGAAGAACGCGCCGAGGAAAAACGCAAAAAAGATGCAGAAAATGCTCAGGGCGGACTTTTCACTGCATTGAAATTTGCACTTAAGCACAAACAGCTTCGTTGGCTCTTTATTACCGCAACATTCCTTAATTTAGGTTTCATTTTCTCAATCGACTATCAGGTAATTATGTCTTACGGATATGCAGAAAGCCTTTTTGGTAACTTCTCCGAAAGCGCAATGAATGCTGTAAGCACGGGACCCGTAAGTACGGCTCTTTTCCTTTTCCCTGTGGGTTGTGCCGTTTCACAGGTTATTATGGGCTTTATTTCTGACGGTATCGGCAGAAAAGCCGCCGCAATTACCACCGCAACTAACTGCCTTGTATCGTTCATACTTTTCTGGATTGGTGCGAAATACAACTGGGAACCCCTTCTTGTTGGTTTCTTCTGCGGTGCAAGTGTAGGTAGTTTCTATTCGGTAAACGATGTTATTATTATGATGGTAGGCGAATCCGCCCCCACAAATTTACGTTCATCTGCTATGTCTGCCGAGTTTATAATAGTGGCTTTAGGTTATGGTATTTCTATGGGAGCAGGTTTCTTATCAGGAATACTTCTTGGTAGTGAATATATCGGCACCGTAGCAATGATACTTCTCGTACCCGGTTTCGTAGCGGGTCTTGGTATGCTTATCAAGAAAACTCACGATACAAAAAATGTTAACTTAGATACCGTTACAGGTACCGAATGGGATTAAAAAGGAGATTTTATTATGGATAATTTTTTTGAAAACGCATTTAAAAACATGGACGATGAAAGCAGAGAGAGTTTTTACAAAACTGTTTTTATGAACGATGATTCTGAATATGCCGCAAAACTCAGAGTTGAATACTACAGAACAAAATTCAAATCAATGGGTGAAAATGTAACAATCGGCAGAGGCGTAAATATTACCAACCCTCAGTTCATAACTGTTGGCAATAATGTGTCCATCGGTGATGATGTTACCCTTATGGCTCGTGGCGAGGGCGGAATTACCCTTTCAGACGGTGTAAGACTTCAGCAACGTGTTTATCTTGACACCGAAAGAGTCAATGACGGTTACATAACCATAGGAAAGGGCGTTTACATCGGCACAGGCACAACCCTTTTCGGTCACAAAGGTCTTGAAATCGGTGATGATTGCCTTCTTGCGCAGAATATTACACTCACCCCCTATTCACATATTTTCGATGACCCCAACGAAATCATTTACAGTCAGGGCGGACATTGTGAAAAGGTTACTATCGGCAATGACGTTTATATCGGTATGCGTGCCGCAGTTATGTACTCGGGCAATATCGGTGACGGCTCAGTTATCGGTGCAGGTAGCGTAGTTGTTAAACCCATTCCTCCCTACTCAGTTGCAGTAGGTTGCCCCGCAAAGGTAATTAAAGAAAGAAAATAAACTAAAAGCCGTCTGTGAAACACAGACGGCTTTTTTAATTAGGAATTAGGAATGAGGAATTAGGAATTTAGGGGCGCAAAGCGCCAAATTTAATTGCGTTTTGCTTTGCAAAACATATCGCACCATAGGTATATCGCTTCACAAAGTGAACATTACAATCGGCGTTAGCCCCTATACTTTCACACTCCGCATTTTACATTAAATATATACTACTAATTCACCCTATTAATTCCCTTAAAGGTTTCCCTTATCTCTTCGCTATTTCCTGTTGCAAGGTAAAAGTCGTATTCAAAGGGGTCATAGCTCTTAAAATTCATTTCCTTTATTACGGCAATATACGATGTGGAACCATCCATTGAAGGGTCCTCGTTTGTTGTTTGCTCACGGTTATAAATACCTGCTAAAAATTTTGTTTGGTCAGGTACATAAATGCCTATACCGAAGCTATCATCAAACTCGCCTGTAAAGGCTGCCCAATTTTCCTTTGAATAGAAATTGGGATATCCTGCATCGGGCCAGAAAATAAGGTCAGGCTCACTTGTTAAGGCGTCGCCTGTCCAAGGCTTATCACCTTTATAATAAACGAAGTTGTTGAAAGGTTCTATACAATAAAAGGCAGGAATTTCCTGTTCGCGATTATTTTCGGGATAACCCGAAAAATCCACAAAACGGCATTTGCCGTGAAGAGCACCATTTTCAATGGAATATATAGCTTCCATATACGATGGGGTTATAAACTCTTTTTCTTTTGCCCAATCAAGGGGTCGGCACTTAATGTATATACTGTCATCAGTAACTTTTAAATCAACAATTTTACTTGCTTCGTTAAACTGATTACCACCCTGAACTGGATTATAATGCCACTTGGTATCCATATAAATACCGTTATCATAATCCATTGTTCCGTAATATGACTGTTGAACAAGTCTTCCTGTGTCATTGCGATTTATAAGGTTTACATTTTCATTTACAACCTCTGCACCATAACGCTCAGATGCATTTGAATCAACCTTAATCTTACCATCAACGGACACCGCTTGTACATTGGAATCAAGGTCTTCCACATAACTGAGCGCTCCGCCCCAAAGTAAATCTACACCGATTTTAAGATTTTCGTTCTCAATAAAAACTTCTCTTTCGGGCACTTTTCTGTTATACACATAAAAATTATAAATGGAAACATTGCCCTTGCCCTCAGTAAGACTTTGCACACTTATTGACTCAAGCTTATTGCCGCGTTTGTTTTCCATTGCACCGTCAACGAAGGAATAAAAAGTATTTTTATCCGTTGAAGGTTCAAGGAAAAATTCTTCTGTAATTTCTTTAACACCTGCGGAATAGGATAATTTGATTTTCACATAACAATCTGCGGTATATTCAACTGCGTAATAATTGAACCATCCGCAATTTTTATCTTTGAATTCAACTACAATGCCATCCTGAGAGAAAGGTGCTTCAATATTTGTTTTTCCGTCCAGAAGAACCGTTTTGGGACTATCATCCGCTAACACAAAACTTAACAGATATGGTGAAAAAACACCCAATGTACCTATAACCATCACAAGAACCACACCGACTATTATTTTAATTGATTTTTTCATAACATTACCAACTTTAATTAAAATTATTATTTAAGCACCCATACGAGCATATCCGTTTCGCCACGATTTGCGTAGGCGTAGTAGGGTATAAATTTAAGAGTTGTTTCAATATATTCGTCGGTTGCATCAAAATAAAGGCTATCATTGTCAGTTTCTTTAAAGCCTTTGACCATAATATCAGGAACAAGGAACTCGCCGTCAACAATCTGAGTTTCGCCCTTTATATCCACTCTCAACCCGCTTAAATCCTTACCGTTGTCCACACCCTCAAGGCAGTATACAACAGGACCGCGCATAAGTGCCACTCTGC
>JAZRFO010000226.1:0-3780 GCA_045643685.1 Acutalibacteraceae bacterium | reverse complement strand
AGTGTTGCGGAAATAACCTTATCACCGGTTGATTTTTCAATAGGTATGCTTTCGCCTGTAACGGCGGATTGGTCAACTGAGCCGTAGCCCTTTGTGACTACTCCGTCAACGGCTATTCTTTCACCGGGGCGTATGATAATTTCATCACCGATTACAATATCCTCTGCCTCAATGGTAATTTCTTTGCCGTTTCTTATAACGTTTGCGGTTTTGGGAGATAATTCTACAAGCTTACCCAGGGCATCACCTGTTTTGCTTTTAGAACGGCTTTCGAGAAATTTACCCACAGTAACCAAAGTAAGAATCATTGCACTTGATTCAAAATAAAGTTGGTGGGAATAATGATGTAATTCTTCCGTATTCCCATCAATGGTTGCCTTAATCATCATAACTACCGCGAAAACTCCGTATAGAAAGGCGGCAGATGAGCCCAACGCCACAAGGGTATCCATATTTGTGGCTCGTTTAATAAGCCCCTTAAAGCCCGAAATAAAGAACTTGCGGTTGATTACAAGCACAGGGATTGTAAGAAGTAATTGAAGAATACTATTTATAAGTGGATATTCTGAAATAAAGAAGGGTAGGGGAAGTCCCACCATATTACCCATTGCAATGTACATTAAAAAGATTAGAATAATCACAGAACTGAGAAGTCGCTTTTTCATACTGCGGACTTCTTTTTCTTCACTTTCTTTTCTTTCCTGCCATTGGCTTTTTAAAGAATTGTTTTTGATATTGTCAAAAAGTTTTATGCCATATCCGATATTATTAACGGCATTTATAATGTTATTTTCGTTTGCAATATTTTCGTCGAAGGTAGCGGTTAATTGTCCTGAAAGTAAATTTACGTCTGCACTTACTACTCCGTTTGTCTTAAGAGTGGCTTTTGTTACATTGGCCTGACAAGCGGCACAGGTCATACCCGTAACCTGAAATTTACAAGTTTTCATAAGCCCACTCCTTTGAGAAAATTCTTGTATTTATTATATCAGTTTTTGCATTTTAAATCAATAAATTGATTGACAAAAGCGTTTTTGGTATGATACGATTTCAGTATAATTTGATGCCGAAAGAGGCGAGATTTATGGAAAAATATATTAATAATATAATTGCCCCCAAATTACAAGGTGACGGTGGATGGGTGGAATTTGTTTCACTTGAAGGCGACGAATTGACCCTTGTTTTTCGTGGTGAATGTTCAAAATGCCTTATACTGCACCGTTGCACCGACTGGATTGAGCAGGAAATAAAGCGCGATTTGAAGAAAACAGTTAAGGTTATTGCAATACGCAAGAAGCCTTATTTTCAGGATGTGTGAGGTGGATTATGGCACATATTAAAGTTGTAAGACGTTCTTTGCGTCCCGAAGAATGGACGGATTTGCGTTTCGGTTGGCTCAAACGTCATATTTATAATGAAAAGTGGGAAATTGAAAACCTTGAAATAAGAGATGCCCGTCAGGTAGATGAAATGCAGTTTGAATTTTATTCAGACGATTACAGACCGCTAAAAAAAGGGGATATGTATTTTACCCCTGATGGTACTGCTTTCATAAAAGCGGAGGTTAATATCCCCGATGAATTAAAGGGTAAAGAACTGTGGTTTTCTCTTAAAACTGCGGCAGAAATCTGCGTTAAAGTAAACGGAAAATACATAGGCGGTGTTGACCCTAACCGTGAAAGAATGCTTTTGTCACCCTATGTTGACGTTAATGACACCTTGCATTTTGAAATGATGGGTTATAACCGCAGTAAACCTGACGACGAGCGTAACCCCGAAAGTCTTTCGGTGCGTGGCTGCCGTCAGGTATTTGAGGGCGCATATATCTGCACCATAAACGATGATGTTCAGAGTCTTGTTTACGATTTTGAACTTCTTTTGGATATTGCTAAAAGCGAGCTTTTCAACGAGGATTACAGAAATTTCCTTAATAGAGAGCTTAATAACGCTATGAATTGCATCGATTTTGATGGCGATGAGCTTACAGGTGTTAATGATGCAAAAAAATATCTCGAAGATGTTGTTTTCAGTAACGATACATATAAAGGCGCGGGTGATGTGGCACTTGTGGCTCATTCCCACCTTGATATTGCATACTATTGGCGAAGAATTCACTCTGTTCAAAAGAATTTAAGAACCGTTCTTATTCAGCTTCGTCTTATGGATAAATACCCCAACTTTAAGTATGCCCACACTCAACCCTATACCTATGAAACTCTTGAAAAATATTATCCCGATGTTTTTGAGGAGTTGAAAGAAAAGGTCAAAAATGGTCAGTTTGAGCCCGTTGGCGCTATGTATGTTGAGCCTGATTGTAATGTTCCCAACGCAGAAAGCCTCATAAGACAATGTCTTTACGGACAGAAAACCTACGAGAGAATGTTCGGTAAAAGGGTTAATAACGCGTGGCTTCCCGATGTTTTCGGTAATAGCTGGATTTTACCCCAGATACTTAAGAAAAGCGGTGTTGATTACTTTGTTTCAAACAAAATGTCAACATGGAACGACACAAACCGTTTCCCACACAATAACTTTATATGGCGCGGTATTGACGGTAGTGATGTATACGCTTGTGTTCCGCCCACTCACTTTATAACATGGAATATGCCGAGCCAGATTCAGGAAAACTGGGAAGCATACATTGATAAGGATAGTGGCGGACAGACTCTTAATATGTTTGGTTACGGTGACGGTGGCTCCGGTTGTACGGAAGAAATGATTGAGCTTATGAATCGTTTCGATAAGCTTTCTATAATGCCCAAGTGCACCCACACAAGCGGTGCGGAGTTTTTAGAAAAGAATCTTAAGAATAATAAAAATCTTCAGGTGTGGGACGGAGAACTTTACCTTGAAATGCACCGAGGCACATTCACAACCAAAAGCCTGATGAAACGCGCTAACCGCAGAATTGAAAATAAATTCAGAACTGCGGAAATGCTCTGCGTTATGAGGGGCGAAGACAAAACCAAAGAAATAACCGCCCTTTATAAAAAGTTCCTTATAAATCAATTCCACGATATTTTGCCAGGCTCCCACATTCACCCTGTTTACGAGGATGCTATGAAGGATTATGCCGAGGTTGAAAAAGCACTCGACGAAATTATCGGTACCGGTAGCAAATATTTTAATACCCTTAATATTGAACGCAAGGCTCTGACTTTTATTAAAAATAAAAACGGTACTGCAACACGCTACGGCGAAAAAGGTAATTGGATTATTCCTAATATGAAAGCCCTGACCTCCGCAAACCTTCGTAAAACCGATTATAAAGGTGAATGGTTCAATGTTAACGGTAACGTAATAGAAACACCCTTCTATATTGCGAAGTTAAATCCGGACGGTTCGCTTACGTCACTTTATGATAAAGAACTTTCACGAGAGTGGGTAAAGGGTGATTTTAATAAACTTAAACTTTATGTTGACTGTCCCGGCAACTATGATGCGTGGGATATTCTACCCAATTACCGCGAAAAAC
Source organism: Acutalibacteraceae bacterium (assembly GCA_045643685.1). GTDB lineage: Bacteria > Bacillota > Clostridia > Oscillospirales > Acutalibacteraceae > DTU089. The sequence goes on along the minus strand of JAZRFO010000226.1, from coordinate 305 downwards.
AGGTTGAATTAGCGGTAAAATCACCTGTTTGTGTGTGCGAAAGTGATAGTGAAAGCCTTACACTTACAGTAACTCTTGCAACTGAAAAATCCGAGTGGAATATGAAAATCAGATTTTTCAGAAGAAGTCGCGGAATTGAAGTGGAAAATAATGTTGATTGGAATGAAAAACACAAACTCGCAAAAGCGGAGTTCGATTGCAACATTTTAACAAGAAAAGCCCTTTGCGATACTTCCGCAGGCTTTATCGAGAGGGAAACTCACCGTAACACAACCTGGCAACAAGCGAGATTCGAAACCTGCCAC
>JAZRFO010000225.1:0-9570 GCA_045643685.1 Acutalibacteraceae bacterium | reverse complement strand
AGCTTCTAAAGTTCCCGCTTTCAAAGCAGGCGCAGCTCTCAAAGACGCTGTTAAATAATTTAATTTTGTGCAGAACACCCTTGACCTTTACGGGTCAAGGGTTTGTCTTTTTTTTGCCCACTCGCAGTATCTTTATACAGCTTCGGAGCAAAGAAAAAGCCATCTGCAACAAAATTAAGTAAGAGTGCAGAACACCCTTGACCAGCAAAGGGCAAGGGTTTGTTTTTATCTACTCGCAGTATTTATATATTTTCGGAACAAAGAAAAAACTCGAACTTTAAGTTCGAGTTTTTTTACGCTCACTTATTGTGAAACTATGTTATTTAGCCATACTTTCTTTTTAACCAATATCATACCGATTACAACTTTGATAATATCAATTGACTGAATAATGGGGAAAGAAACCCAGATAGGTATATGTGCAATGTAGTAAAGTCCGAATGCAATGGGGACGTTTACACACATTATAAACACACTGTCCATAAGGAAGGTTACGAGAGTCTTGCCACCGCTTCTTATGGTGAAATATGAAGCATTGGCAAAAGCGTGAACAGGTATAAAACAAGCACATACTCTTATGAAGTAAGCGGCAAGTTCCTTGGCTTCAGGGGTTACATTGTAAAGCAAGGGTATTTTATCACCTGCAAAGAACACCGCAAAACCTATAAAGAAGCTTATTACAACTGAAAATGTAATGAGTTTGCGGTCTGTGTCATAGGCTTTCTCAAATTGATTAGCGCCCAATTGTTTACCGATAATTATACCGATACTCGTACCGAGGGATATAAACGCAATACTTGCAAGGTTCATAACCGTTGATGAAATACTGTAACCTGCAACTACGTCAATACCGTGTAAGCTATATGCCACACTTAAAAGTGACATACCCAAAGACCAGAAGAATTCGTTGAATAAAAGGGGCATACCCTTGAATGTAATATCACGAAAAGTCTTCTTGGGGATGTAAAAACTTTTGAAAACACCTTTAAAGTACGGGAATTTTCTGCGCTTGACTATAACATAGACAACAACTATGCCACACTCAACAAATCGTGATATGGTTGTAGCAATAGCCGCACCCTCAACACCTAAGGCAGGGAAACCAAGAAGGCCGAATATAAGAAGTGCGTTAAAGCAACAGTTGGTTGCAACTGCAATAACACCTGCAACCATAGGTGCTACAGTTTCACCTGTTTCACGCAAGGTGCTTGAAAACACCTGTGTTACGCAGAAGGGTATTGCACCCAATATCATAATTCTGAGGTATGCCTTTGCGTAAGAGAGGGTCAGTTCAATGTTGCCGTTTGAGTCGCTTTCGTGCAAAAACATATTTATAAGTTGGTCGTCAAACACAAGGAATATAACCGTAGCAACCACGAAAAGTATAAGGGTTATTATAGCTTTGTATCTTATGGTGTGACGTATACCGTCCTGATCGTTTTTGCCATAAAACTGGGCAGTAAAAATACCTGCACCGCTCAGTGCACCAAATACCGCAAGACCGAAAATAAATATGAGTTGGTTTACGATTGATACACCCGACATCTGCTCCGTACCCAATCTGCCCACCATAAGGTTGTCGAGCATACTGACGAAATTCGTAATGAAGTTCTGTATCATTATGGGTATGGCAACAGTCATAGCCATTTTATAAAAGGCTTTATCACCGATGAATTTTTTAATTGTCATATTACTTGATTAAATCGTGTTCCTTAATGTAATTTACTGTTTCTTCAACAGTTGTGAATGCAAGACCTACAACTGTGTCTGCACCGCCGTAATAAATTGCGATTCTGCCTGTATCTTCGTCTGCAAGAGCAGCACAGGGGAATACAACGTTGGGAACGTCGCCTACAAATTCGTAAGTTTCACGGGGTGAGAGAAGGTATCTGTCTGCTCTGTGAAGAACCTTCCAGGGTTCGTCGCGGTCTACAATCATAGCACCCATACTGTATGTAAAACCGTTACAGCTTGTAATAACACCATGGTAGAAGCAAAGCCAACCTTCGTCAGTTTCAATAGGTGTGGGGCCTGCGCCAACCTTTGTCATTTCCCAGTTCATTTCGGGTCCTATAACAAAGCGGTGTTTACCCCAGTATGTAAGGTCGGGGCTATGGCTGAGGAAAATATCACCGTAGGGTGTGTGACCCTTATCACAAGGACGAGTGAAAATCATATATTCACCGTTAACTTTTCTGGGGAAAAGTACGCCGTTTCTTGAAACGGGTAATACTGCATCTTCGTAACGTTCCCAACTTTCAAAATCAGTAGTAGCGGCAATACCGATTGATGTTCCGCGGGGTGTGTGGCAAACCCATGAAAGGTAGTATTTGCCGTCAATTTCGCAAAGACGGGGATCATAACCGTGGAAGATTTTTTCGTCGTTAAGATTCCAATGAATACCGTCGTCGCTAAAACCTGTAACAAGGTACTGTTCACGTGTAACGTCATCCATTCTGAACACACCTGCAAAGCCGTCGCCGTAGGGAACAACTGCAGAGTTAAAGATACTGTTTGCATCCTTAACAAAAGTGCGGTCGATAATGGGGTTTTCGGTGTATCTCCAAACAGGCTCTTTGCAATTAGCGGGTTTGTCCTGCCAGGGGATGTTTTTTACTTTTGAGTTAATAATCTTAGCCATAGTGCACCTCAACTGTCAAAATAATTTAATGTTTCTATAATAAGCGCGCCCACATCACCCACGGTTTTTCGTGGTACAGATGTTATTCTGTCGGTGGTGGGAGAAACACTTTTTGATATATGTTTTTTGGAAGTACCCAAAGAACAAGCGCGGAAATGTTGGTTAGCAAAGGGTGAGAAAGATGCGGTTCCTAAAAGGGAACTCTCTTTGCTTAAATGTAAATCAAGGTTTTCTGCCGCTTGAGCAATAACGGAAGCTACCTCGGCAGAACCCTCGGAACCACTGCCATCTTTGAAGAAAACTGCAAGTTTTTCAGAGGTTGTAATTTCTTCCAAAGGAATGAAAATTGTGCGTACATCCGAAAAAAGTCGTCTGTATTTTTTCGCAAAAGCGTATGAACCCGCTCTCGAGGAATATTCCGCACCCGTAAGTAAGCAACAGACCTCAGTTTTCCTGAAACGGAAACTGTCCTCGGAAAATTGTTTCATAATACTTACAAGAAGGGCGGAGGGGATTATGCTTGAACTTACACCCGACGCGGTCTTTTTGGAGCTTATGAGGAAAATTGAAAGAAAATAAAAGGGTGTGAATATAAGGCAGACGTTCCTTAAAAATTCAAAGGCATCTGCATTTGCGGGAGCACCCATAAAAAGAAAAGCAAGTTGACTGCAGAATAAAACCGTGTTACCGATTATTGAGCAGATACTAAGGATAAGGGGCCAACGACTACCGAAAAGCAAATTTCGTATGGTCTTTGGTGAGTCAAGGTGTGCAGTAAGCACAACGCGGACTTCGGTGTTACCGTCACAGTACCTTTTACCCATAATATTACCCGATGTCTTTTTAGGTTTTATGCGGTCCAGAAAAGTGCCGTCAAAAATGAATTTGTATGAAAACACACAGAACATCACGATGTTGAGAAAAAGGGATATTGCAACGGGCAAAACGGCGCCGTTGTCAACACATATTGAGAAAAGAATCACGCAGACAATAAGCCCTACACACAGCACTTTGTGTATTAAAGACCCGGCACCGGGGTGTGCAAAAAAACTCTGCTCGTTGGTTTCGTCGCAATATTTCATAAGCTCGTACAGTAAAATGTGACGGGCATTTTTCTCGGATTCGGAACCTGCCTTTAAGTCAGGGGCGTTCTGAAGAATGTTTTCTGCGGTTTCAAAACAATAGTTGATGTTGGCATCTTCAAGTTTTGGTAAAGTAGTCATAGTTATTCGATAATATCTTTAAATACTTTAAATGCTTCTTCCCAACCATCGCGATTTTCAGGGGTGTAAAGTTTAAGGTTTTCGCCCTGAGCAATGATTTTACGTGCCTGTTTAATGTCACTTATTGCACCGCTTGACATAAGCTGAACGGCAATATTACCTAAAGCGGTTGCTTCAATGGGGCCACCGTATACATTTACGTTACAACTTTTAGCGGTCATATCCAATAAAAGTTTGTCCTTTGTACCGCCACCCATAACGTGGATACGGTCGTATTCTTTTTCGGTGCAATCCATAATACCGTCAAAGGTATAGCGGTATTTCATTGCAAGGCTTTCGTAGATACAACGCATAATTTCGCCCACGGTCTGAGGAACATACTGATTTGTTCTTTCGCAGTATTCCTGTACTCTTTTGGGAATGTTGCCCATGGGAGCAAATTCCGGAGCATCGGGGTCAATGAAGCATTTGAAGGGTTCGCATTCCAAAGCCATTTTTTCAAGCTCGGCATAAGAATACTCTTTACCCTCGCGAATCCACTGACGACGGCTCTCCTGAATAAGCCAGAGACCGCAGATATTTTTAAGGAATGCTATGGTGTAATCATAGCCACCTTCGTTTGTAACGTTAAGCTTTTTGGATGCATCGTTAATGATTGGCTCTTTAACCTCTGTACCAAAAAGAGACCATGTACCACAACTGATGAATGCGAAATCCTCGTACTCGCAAGGTGCAGCGGTAATTGCGCTCTGTGTGTCGTGGGAAGCAACGCTTATAACGTCCGCCTTGGGAACACCTAATTCTTCGCAGATATCGTCACTTAACTGACCGATAACCGCACCTGTAGGAACAATGTCAGTAAGAAGATCTTTTTTGATGCCGAATGTATCAAGGATTTTATCGGACCAATTCTGTGTTTTAAGGTCAACCATCTGTGAAGTGGTTGCAATTGAATATTCGGTTGATTTTACACCCGAAAGCATATATGAAAGAAGGTCGGGCATAAAGAGGAGCTTATCTGCTTCTTCTAAGATATATGGACGGTTTTCTTTCAGTGAAAGAAGCTGGAATATGGTGTTAAAATCCATAAACTGAATGCCCGTGATATCATACATTTCCTCTTGGGACATATACTTTTTGGCAAACTCAACCATACCGTCGTTACGTGCGTCGCGATAGTGTACGGGGTTTTCAACAAGTGTGCCGTCCTTTCTTAAAAGACCGAAGTCAACACCCCAAGTGTCGATACCGATGGAATCAAAACCACCGTCCTCTTTGGCTTTGAGAATACCTTGCTTTATTTCAAAGAATAAACGCTGAACGTCCCAGTAGAACGTACCGTTGATTTTAACAGGGTCATTTGAAAAACGGTGTACTTCACGAAGCTCGATTTTTTCGCCATCGAAAACACCGACGATTGCTCTGCCGCTTGAAGCACCGAAATCGAATGCAAGAACTCTTTTATTCAAAAAAATCACTCCTATTATTTAAGGAAACAGTTAATAATAATTTCTTCTGCTTCCTGCTCTGTTTTACCCATTGTCTGAAGTTTCAACAATTGGTCGTTGTTGATTCTGCCGATAGCCGCTTCGTGGATAATATTGGCATCCCAATGGTTTGCGGCAATTTCGGGAATTGAACGGATTTTTGCATTATCCATAATAATTGAGTCACACTGTACGTGGGCTTTACAGGGAGCGTTACCCACTGCACGGGGATAGAAAACCTGTTCTGAATTGTCTTTTGCAACGGAACGGGAAATAATCTGTGATGATGCGCCATCACCGTTAAGCTCAATTACCATATCTGAGTGAGCAACCTGATTGCCGTGGGTCATAAGCTTTTCAAGGATTACAAGTCTTGCACCTTTTTCAAGCTTTGCAACAGTATCCCTCTTGGTTGAGTCAACACCGCGGATTTGAACACTTTCCATTTCGCAGAATGAATTTTCATCCATAAAAATTTCGGTTACGGGGTTGAGGATTCTTTCGCCTGTGCCTTCGCCCTCACCATAATGTTTTTCAACGTATTTGATACGTGCGTTTTTGCCTATGTGGAAACGGTGAATACCGTCGTGTTCGCTTTTTGCGTCACCTGAGTTGTGAATACCGCAACCTGCAACAATAAGCCCGTCCGCATCGACACCAATGAAAAAGTTGTTATAAACTAAATCCTCAACACCTGATTTAGTGATGATAACGGGGATATGGACGCTTTCGTTTTTTGTGCCGGGTTTAACGGTAATGTCAATACCGGGCTTGTCCTTTTTAGGTTCAATGATAATGTTTGCAGTAGACTGTCTACCTGCACCTTCACCGTCTTTTCTGATGTTGTATGCACCCTGAGGCACACCGTGAAGGTCGGCAACAGCCTCGAGCATATGAAGTTCTGTTTTATTCATAAGTATTGTTTCCTTTATCTGAATGAGCAAGTGTTGTCAAATTCTGCCATAAGTTCGGGGAAAACTTCCTCTGCGGGTCCCTTCTTTTTAACTACTCCGTTGGCAATAATGGCAATTTCGTCGGCGATTTTCATAATTCTTTCCTGATGAGAGATTATAACCATACTTTCCTTACGGGTTTTGGTAATTGCCTTGAAACTTTCTACAAGCATATTGAAGCTCCAAAGGTCAATGCCTGCCTCGGGCTCGTCGTAAATTGCAAGTTCAAGATTTCTCGCCATAAGAGTGGCAATTTCTATTCTCTTTATTTCACCGCCTGAGAGGGATGAGTCTACCTGACGGTTAAGATAGTCCTTTGAGCAAAGTCCAACCTGTGTTAAATATGCACAACACTGGTCCTCGGGGAGGTCACTGCCGTGGGCAAGACTTAAGAGGTCACGTACTGAAAGACCCTTGAAGCGGGGAGGGTGCTGGAAGGCATAACCGATACCTAATTTTGCACGTTCGGTAATGGACATATTTGTAATATCCGTACCGTTCCATATAATCTGACCGCCTGTGGGCTTTTCGATACCCATAATGAGCTTTGCAAGGGTGGACTTACCACCGCCGTTGGGTCCTGTTATTACAAGAAATTTACCGTCTTCAACTGTAAGTGAAACATCGGTAATAATATCTTTTTCGCCTTTTTCGTCGGCAACGTTAAAAGAAATATTTTTAAGTTCGAGCATAAATTTCTCCGAAATGATATATTTAACTATTACATAGTTATTCAATTCTAAATTATATACAATTTAATGTATTTATTCAAGTGTTTTTCAAAAATCCTTGTTATAGTAATTTATTTATGATATATTATATTATGAAAAATAATGACCGCTATGGAGATGATTACTATGTGCGGAATAATTGATTATGTAAAGGATAAAAAAATCCTCATTCTCGGCTTCGGCAGGGAGGGTAAGTCCACCTATAACTATTTAAGAAAGCACCTTCCCAAAAAGGCACTTACAATAGGAGACAGAAATGAACCCCAAATTGAGGATGAAAACGTTAATATAATTTTTGCTGAAGATTACCTCAGTTGCCTTGGTGATTTTGATATTGTTTTTAAAAGTCCCGGTATTGCTTTCCTTGAAGATAATATGTACCCGGAAACCACCGAAATCACCTGTCAGACCGATATGTTTTTACGGTTTGCAAAACCCACAGTTGTTGGTATTACAGGTTCAAAGGGTAAAACAACTACGTCTACACTTATTTACGAAATGCTCAAAGCAGGGGGTGTGAACACCTGTCTTATAGGCAATATTGGTGTGCCTGTTTTTGAAAAAGCGGACGAGGGAAAAGACCTTGTGGCGGTTATTGAAATGTCGTCACATCAGCTCGAGTTTACTACCGCTTCACCCCATGTTGCGGTTATCGTAAACATCTACGAGGAGCATCTTGACCACTATAAAACAGGCTTCGAGGGTTACGTTGGGGCAAAACTCAACATTGCACTTCATCAGAATGAAAATGACTACCTTATTCATAATCCTGAACAGAATCTTGAGGGCATTGTGGATTGGGGTAAAGTTCTTAAAGGTCAGGGTGTACCCGTAACCTTTACAGGCGCTTCCGAGGACGCTTTTGTCAATGAATTATGGAACTCCACCGAGCATCTTAAGGGTGAACACAATCGTCAGGATATTGCCTACGCCCTTGCAGTTGCAAGGATTTTCGGAGTTTCCGACGATGCAGTAAAACACGCGGTAGAGAATTTCGGCGGAATTGAGCATCGTATGGAATATATGGGTGTTATAAACGGGGTTTCCTATTATAACGACAGTATTGCAACTATTCCCACGGCGGTTATGGGTGCTGTGAAGGCTCTCGGCAATGTGGATACACATATTTTTGGCGGTCTTGACAGAGGCATTGACTACAAGGATTTTATTGATTTTCTTGAAGCAAATAGTGTTAACAATCTTATCGGTTTGCCCGAAACAGGTCACACAATTATTGAAGAACTTAAAAATCGCGGTTGCAATAAGAATATGATTTGTGCTGACGATATGGCTCACGCGGTACAAATGGCGGACAAATTTACCGAAAAGGGCAAGTCCTGTTTGTTCTCTCCTGCGGCGGCAAGTTACAATTATTACAAGAATTTTGAAGAAAAGGGAAAACATTTCAAAAAACTTGTTTTGGATTTGACAAAATAAATATAGAGTTGTATAATATTGGTTAACAAAAAATATTTCTAAGGAGAAATAGTTATGAAAAAGATTTTATCAATCTTACTCGCAGTTGTAATGGTATTCTCCGTTGCAAGTGTTTCATTTGCAGGATTCAAGGATGAGGCAGTTCTTCAGTTCGATGAGAACGGCAACTTCAAAGTTATGGTTCTTGCAGATATTCAGACAGATTATCCTGTTCCTGATGATATGATTACATTTATTTACGAATCTGTTGATTTCGCAAAGCCCGACTTAATTGTTCTTTGCGGTGACAATATCAACACAGATGCACCTGAGGCATACGATGTTGTGTTCGGTGCTCTTGACAAAACTGGTGTTCCTTATACTGCAGTTCTTGGTAACCACGACCAAGAAAGTTCAGGCGGTCTTACAAGAGATGAAATTATTGCAAAATATGCATCTTACGAAAACTGCCTTACTTACGATGCAGACCCTTCACTCCACGGTGCAGGTACTCATAACCTTCCCGTTCTTTCAAGTGACGGCTCCAAAATTGCTTTCAATTTCTGGATGTTCGACTGTGGCGACTATGTTCGCAATTCACAGGGCGAATGGCTCGGCTATGACTGGGTTCGTGAAGACCAGATTAACTGGTACAACGAAACTCGTGATGCTATGACTGCAGAAAACGGTGGCGAGGTTGTTCCCTCAATCGCATTCCAGCACATTATTCCTCAGGAGCCCACACAGAAGATTTTTGCTCCTTCTGACATCAATATGGGCGACCTTACAATCAACTTCCAGGACGGCACAAGCCAAACATTCCTTCCCGATATCACAAAGTTTGACGGCTATCTTTTCGAAAAGAGCTGTCCCAGCTATGGTAATGACGGTCAGTGGGATGCTATGGTAGCAGGCGGCGACGTTATCGGTCTTGTTGTTGGTCACGACCACGTTAACAACTTCATTGCTGATTGTGACGGTATCGACCTTATTATGACTCCCGGTTGCACATATTCATCATACTATGACGGTATGATGCAGGGTGCTCGTGTTATCGAAATCAACGAGGAAAATCCTTGGGAATACTCAACATATTGCCTTACATCCAGCTATCTTGCT
>JAZRFO010000224.1:0-3147 GCA_045643685.1 Acutalibacteraceae bacterium | reverse complement strand
CTCTCCATACCGCCCTGCCAGGGGATAAGAATTGCGGAATCACCCTTAAGGCACTCATTCTCCCAGCTCATATCAATAATGCTACCGATATTAAGAACAATAACGGTCTTTTTGAACGCTGTGCTTACACGAGTGATAAGTGATTTTTCGTCGTCTGTAAGGTAATAGCTGCCTGCTTCAAGCTTGTTTTCCCTGTCCTCACCGGCAGACCTGCCAATGAAAATAACTGCACAATCGCTTTCCTTTGCGGCTGCTTCAATAGTGCTTGCTTCAATGGGCATTTCATCATAGTAGAGTGGCCAATGACCCCAAAAACCGTGGTCGGGTGGATTCTTTTCACACCATTCCTTGTAGATGTCGCGAAGGTGGGTGTTGATTTTTGCACCCGCATTTTCGAGACCCTCAACAGGGTTTACGGTATATGGCTTGATAACGTCACCGCCCGAGCCGTAGCCCACAAACATATAGTCAAACTGAACTCTGCCAAAAAGTGATATTACATCTTCTTTACTAAAAGGCAGAACGTTATCATTACGAAGTAAAACTGTACCCTCAGCACCTGCCTTGCGCAGAAGCTCGGGCATACCCTCGGTGATAGTTCTGTCAAGGTTATTGGTACGCTTTGCCTCGTTCTGTGAAAGTCCGTTTATAACAGAGCCGACCAAATTAAAAGCCTTGCGCTTGATTTTTTCTGAAATATTCATAAAAGGATCTCCTTATATTTATTACATATTATTATACAATAGGGAGTAGTGACGGTCAAGATAAGAAAAAGGATGCGGTTATTAAACCGCATCCTTTATGTAATTATAAGCCTAAAAGCTCTTTTTTCTTTGCATCAAATTCTTCCTGTGTAATGGCACCCATATCAAGGAGATCCTTGAGTTTTTTTATGGCATCCATATTGGATGAAATAGATGAGGTTGGATTAACTGAGGGTGCATAAGTAGATTGTGGAATTCTTTGTCTTTGCATAAGTAAATTGCTCAGAACAGAATGCATTTCATTTTTGTTTTTTATAAGCTTGAAATGTATTCTTCCTGAAGAAGTACCGACATCGACACCACCCCAAGAGCTTATTCCGGCAGCAGAAACAGAATCAAGCGGTAAATCAACTCTTTTTCCGAAGGTTGCTACACCATAAACTCGTTTATCTGTTATAACAAGCTCGCAGTTATAAATACGATAATATGTTACACCGCAAATTATTGCAACTGCTAGGCATGGAGAACAAAAGCCGAATGCTTCTGCAAAGTTACCGCTAAAACCATAACTTACAGGGGTGAATATGCATAGAGCAGCTATAGTTGCAATTATTGCCAATACCTTTAATACTTTACCTACTAAAGTATGCTTTTCGCTTTGAATCAATATTTTTTCTTCCAATTTAATAACTCCTTAGCGATTTTTTTGAGATATGGTCGGATGATTATAATATCATTTTTCAACAATACCTTCAGCTGTACCAACGATTTTTAATTGAGCATCAAGGTATTCGGGAATGTATTTTGAATCAAAAAGCTCATCTTCTGTAACAGTACCATTTACTGTAACAGTATCGCCAACTGCAAGATGGCTGAAATCATAATCATTCTGATCGTAGTAATTATATATTACACTATATGTACAACCATCATCAATGGTAATTTCATATTTCATAAGTGTATTTTTTGTGGGCATATTGCCATCCATTGTTTCGCCAATTATTGCATCTGAAATTTTTGTGATTTCACCTGTAATTGTTGCTTCTGCTGGCAAGAACTCATTTTGGAAATCAATTGACTTTCCGTTGAGGTAATAGTCGTGGTACATATCTTTGTAGTCACCCCAGCTATATTCTGTTCCGTTTACATATAAAATCGCTTTGGTTGCGTTTATGTCAAGTGTTTTTGAAATATAAAGAGCTGCGAGCACACCAAAAATCACCAAGGGAATAAGTATTTTTACAAGAGATTTACCGCTCTTGTTTTTAGCTCCGCAGGAGGGGCATTTTTTTGCGCTTTTTGCGATCTGAGCGCCGCATGTCTTACATGCAGTCAACTTGTTGTTTGTAACGGGTGGTGTTGCCTGGGTCTGTGTAACCTGATTTTGTTCCATATTCAAAACCTCCTAAAAAATATATAACCGAATATAAAAGCATAAAATACCGACATCGGTTATTTGATAGTATTAAAATGTAAATACTACATACAATATACACCACATCAGGTGTGAAGTCAATACGCCTGATATGGTGTAAGATACAATTTAACTATCACAATCAAGGGGATAGTTGTATGAAAAACTATATTGAAATAATCAGAGATTTGCGTGAGGACAACGACAAAACGCAAAAAGAATTTGCAGATTATTTAGGAACAACACAGCAGGTTTATTCACGCTACGAAAAGGGCGAAAACGAAATACCTGTGAGGCACATTATTGCTCTTTGCTAGTATTGCAATGTTAGTGTAGATTATATTTTGGGGTTGGAATAAAATAAAAATAAATAATAAAGGATAGAGAATAAAGATTAATAGAAAGCGAAGCTCTTTATTATTTCTTATTTATTCTCTATTCTGTATTCTTTAAGGGGAAATTACTCATTATTCATTAGCGAAGCGATTTCATTATTCAATATTCATTAGATTTTTAAGCGTTTAATGAAAAATGAAGAATGAAAAATAAAAAACCGCACACAGGAGTGTACGGTTTTTGGAGCTGATAACCGGAGTCGAACCGGTGACCTCATCCTTTGTGTGAAATTATAAGCCTAAAAGCTCTTTTTTCTTTGCATCAAATTCTTCCTGTGTAATAGCACCCATATCAAGGAGGTCGTTGAATTTTTTGATTTCAGCGAATTTGTCAACAGATGTAGCTGTGGGATCTACAGGCGCTGCAATAGGAGCAGGTGCAATTGGTTGTGGCGCAGGGGAAGGCGCAGCTGGTGTTGAATATGTTGCTTCGTTTGGTGCAAGTGTTGGTTGTGCAGCAGGAACAACGTTGGTAGGCTGTGTTTCAATAGCATTGTTTGTCGCGCTTTCATCTGTCGCTTTGGCAGCAGCTTTTTTTCGTGAAGACACTGCACGTAAAATTCCCAATGTTATAAGAATAAGACCGGAAATGCATAAATAAGTTTCACCATAAATAAATGGGAAGAAGAACCAT
>JAZRFO010000223.1:0-10588 GCA_045643685.1 Acutalibacteraceae bacterium | reverse complement strand
GGTGCTAAGAAAAACTATGTTGACAATAACCCTTACGAGGAATTCAACACCTACGGTCTTGAATGGAATGAGGATGAATACATTTTCTATATAAACGGTGTTGAAACCTTCCGCACGGATTTTGGCGGTGTCAGTCAGAATAAAGAATATCTTATTCTTTCCGTAGAAATGAAGGGTGAAAACGGCGTGCCCTCTCAAAGAGCAAATGTTTTTGCAGAAGAAACACAATTTATAGTTGATTATGTTAAAGTTTATCAGTATAATGATTTAGTATAAAACATATTTTAAGGAGAATAAGGATGAAAAAAATAGTTTCTGTAGTATTAGCTATTGTAATGGTATTTTCTATTACAATTCCCGTATTTGCTCAGGGTCAGAGTACTGTAAATTACGATGGCAATCCCGTTGTTATTGTAAGAGGTATCGACTTTGCAGGTCTCACCTATGAGGACGGCTCCAAGGCATTGAGCGTGGATTTAAACACATTATTCCCTCTCTTGATGCAGTCACTTTTTGCCCGTATGAAAGTTATTGATGAGGATATCGTTATAGATACGGCTTTGGACGTGGCATACGAAATTCTTTCGCCCCTTGCTTGCGATAACGAGGGTAACACAATTGAGCCTATTTCGATGGTTCAGTACCCCGGTTCAATGGCAAATCACCCCGAGTTTGTTGCGGGTCTTACAGACGGCTCCGAACCCGGTATAGTTAAAACTGCAGTTGAAAAATATGGTGCAGAAAACACATATTATTTCACATACGACTGGCGTAAAACACCGGCCCTTCTTGCAGAGGAGCTTAAAGGTTTTATTGATACTGCCAAAAGCGATAGCGGTAAAGACAAGGTTAACATTATCTGTGCTTCCATGGGTGGTATGGTGACTACTGCATATATGTACTATTACGGCACTGATAGTCTTGATTCCGTTGTTTATCTTTCAGGTGCACAGAATGGTACTTATGTTTGCGGTGAAGCACTTAACGGCAGAATCGTTTTCGAAACCGATACACTTCTTAACCTTATTTATGAGTCCACCGATGACAATGTTTTCTTAAAATTATTCCTTGGCATTTTTGACGGTCTTGGTGTGTTTGACTCCTTGACAACAATAGCAAACAATATTGTGGTTGATAGCTTTGACGAGGCTAACGACAGAGTTTTGCGTGATTGCTTCGGTACACTTTGTGGTTTCTGGGCTCTTTGTCCCGATGATTCATTCGAAAGCGGTGTTGAAACCATTTTCGGTGGTCACGAAGAAGAATACCCCGTTTTACTTGAAAAGATAAATGAAACCAAAGAGTTTGTTTTCAGTACAGAGGAAACTCTTACCGGTGCTATGGCTGACGGGGTTAAAATATCATTTGTATCCAACTACAATGGTACTCTTGTTCCCGTACACGCAAAAGCAAATGCAAATGGTGATGGTGTGCTTGAAGCAGAGCTTACATCAAACTTTGCAACTATTGCACCTTTAAGAGAAATTCTTACTGCAGACCAACTTGCAAAGGCTCCTTATAAGTATGTTTCACCCGACAAGGTTATTGATGCTTCAACTGCTCTTTTCCCCGATAATACCTGGTTTGTAAAGGATGCACCCCACGTTGCAGCAGATTACGGCTCAGGATTCAGCGACTTCACATTTACACTTCTTGAAAGTGAAGTTCAACCCAATGTCAAGACATTTGCACAGTATCCTCAGTTTATGATTGCTGATGATAATCTTAATGTTTCTCCTTTAAAGTAAAAACAAAAGTCATTAACCCACACAATTCTTTGAATTGTGTGGGTTTTGTTAATTTAAGAATAAAAAACAGTTGAGTTTCAAAAGTTGCTGTGATATCATAAATTTATTGATATGTCATAAGCAAAATGGAGGATAACAATGGATAAAAATAAAGCAATTATAGCCCTTTCAGGTAAAGGTGGAGTAGGAAAAACCTCTATATCTGCGGCAATTGTAAAATTATTGGTTGAGAATTTTCCTGATAAAAAAATTCTTGCAATCGATGCAGACCCTGCGGTAGGTCTTTCTACTGCACTGGGCGTGGATGTTAAAATAACCATTGATGATATACGCAAAGAAATAGTTGAGACCGTAGAAGACGGTCAGACAAAAGCAGCAATCGAGCTTCTTGGTGATGCGAGATATAAGATTTTTGACGCACTTGTTGAAACGGATGGTTTTGCATTTATTGCGGTAGGCAGACCCGAAAGTGCAGGTTGTTACTGTAAAATCAATTCCTATCTTAAAGAGGTTATAAGTATTCTTTCACAGGATTTTGATTACGTGGTAATTGACGGCGAAGCGGGTATTGAGCAGATTAACAGAAGGGTAATGGAAAAAGTAACCCATCTTCTTCTGATTACCGATGCATCTAAAAAAGGTACACAGGTTATTTCAACTATAAAAGATGTTGCCGATGAACTTGTTATGTACAAAAAAATCGGTGCAATTATTAACCGACTTCCCGATGAAAGTGTGTTGAATCATATAAACACAAACGGAATTCCCGTTTTGTCATATATAACAAACGACAGCAATCTTGCAATATATGATATTGAGGGTAAAAACATAATCCATCTTCCCGATGATTCAAATGTTGTGGAGGGTGCAAGAAAGGCGCTCAAAGAATTGGGTGTTTTAGGGTGATAAATAATGAAAGATTTAAAACATCTTTATGAGTTCGAAAATCTTCTTCAGGAAGCAAATAACGAGCTTGTGAAAAAAGCAAAAGATGAGGGCGGAATCGCTTTAGGCTATACCTGTTACCATATCCCCGAGGTTTTATTGAATTGCGGAAACTGTTTTTCTGTGAGGCTTCGTGCCCCCAGAACGGGTTCAATGGATATTGCTACATATTATATGAGCAATTTCCTTTGCGGTTATTCAAAAGCAATATTGGAACGTGCTATTGAGGGTGGTTATAATTTTCTCAATGCAGTTCTCGCATCTGAAACATGTTCTGAAATGAACAGGGCGCTTGAACATTTTGAACTTCTTGATTTGGTTCCTAATGATAAGTTCTTTGTTACCTTCCTTGATGCACCATTTAAAATCGAGGAGCATACTGTAAAACATTATGTTAATCAGACAAGGCTTAAAATACTTGATATGATGCGAGATGTGTATGGTGTTGACACTTCCGATGAAGCTCTTCTTAAAGCGGTTGAGGAGCATAACGAGGTATGTCGCCTTATGACAGAAATAGGTAATTACCGAAAAGAAGACAATCCGCGTATTACGGGGTATGAGTATCATATACTCAATCTTGTTACATATTGTTGTCCTAAGAGTCTTATATTACCCCAATTACGTGAAACTGCCGAGGAACTCAGAACAAGGGAGCCCGACGCAAAAAAGAATTACAGGGCAAAAATAGTTGTTGTGGGATCCGAAATGGATGACCCCGATTTCACTGCACTTATAGAGGATAGCGGTGCCCTCGTTGTAGCAGACAGATATTGCTTCGGTTCAATGCCCGGACGTGAAGAAATAATTATAAACGATGGCGAAGATGTTTTAACCCAGATTTGCCGACATTATCTTAAAACCAGTCAGTGCCCCCGATTTATGAGCCATCAAAAAGTTCAGGAACGTAGGGATTATATTCAGAATCTTGTCAAGGAATATAACGCAGACGGCGTTATGTATGAGCAGATAAAATTCTGTGAATATTGGGGCTACGAAAGAGCTCTTGCTTCTTACGTTATGACAAATGATTACGGCATACCTACCGCGGCAGTTGACCGACAGTATACGGCTTCTGCATCGGGTCAGTTACGCACACGTGTACAGGCTTTTGTAGAAAGTCTTGAAATAAAGAAAATTGCAAAAGAGAGGGAGGCGAAGAAGAATGGCTGATTTAGGTAAGCTCTATTCAGAGGATGGCAAAGCGTTGCTAAAGCACAGAGAGTGGCGTGGCTTTAAGGACACTATGTATGATTATTACAGATGGCTTATCACCTGGAAAGATATGATAAAAATGGTTCTTAAAGCGCCGATTTCCACAGTGAAAGGTCTTTGGAAATATCGTTGGATGGCATCATATCTTTCGGCTCCGTCCTTTGTTGACAGACACGTTGCAGGACTTCGTGGACCTCAGTTGCGTATAGCACATCTTCACTATAATATGATAGTAAAGCATTGCACCGACCTTATAAACACATCTTTTGTTGCGGATGAAAAAATAAATCCAAAGAACAAACTTTCCAAAAAGATAGTCCTTACAGATGAGATTATCCCCAACGAGGTTTTTCAGGGCTTCCCCAATCTGAAGGTTGTGCCTTTGCAGACTATTCCGATTTTCCTTTCTTCTATGGTTGACCAACAAATTACACCGCCCTATCTTGAGGTAACGGAAAGTTTCGGTGTTCCGGCGGACGTTTGTCCTCTTCCCAGTGCCGAAGCTGGTGTTGCTATAGAGGATGATTACCCCAAAATGGGTTGCTGTATGGTTGCAACCAATATGCCCTGTGACGGCTCGGTTATGAACTCGACATTCCTTGACAGACGACTTCAACTTCCTGTTCATTGCTTTAATGTTCCCCTTCGTTATAACGGCGAGGATGTTCAGGAGTATGCGGTTGATGAAATAAAGTCACTTATTGCATTTATTGAGGAGCAGACCGGTGAAAAATTTGATTGGGATGCTTTCTTTGCTGCAATGAAGAATTTTAATAAGCAGACAGAATACGAGCTTCAGAAATGGGATGTAAATAAAACTCCCTACCCGCAGATGACAGGTGCGGCATTCTGGCTTTACAGAATCTATTATTTCAATCTTTCGGGCGGTGTTGATAAACGCTTTTTGAAAGTGGATGAAAAAGTAAATAAAATTATGATGAAAGCCTATGAAAAGAAGATCCCCGTATCTAAAGAAATGCGTCATCGTACCGTGGTTTGGTCATGTCCCGCAAACTACTATACAAGCTTTGCGAACTGGCTGGAAAACTGTTGGGGTATGAATGTTGTTATGGATATGGAAACAATGATTTCATATCAGAAATTCAACACCGAGGATAAAGAAGAAGCGTTAAAAGACCTTGCAAAAACCTATCAACGTTCAATTAAGCGTAAGCACACAAAGGCCGGTTATCGCAATGTTGTTGATGAGCTTTGGCCAATTGTAGAAGAATATAACGCTGATACCGTTATTATGTATGACCAGATTTCCTGTAAGGGTATGGACGGTCTTACGGGCATATTTGATGACCAGGCACGAGAACGCAACATAAACTTTATCTGGGTTAAACAGGACCTTATGGACCCGCGCACCATTTCAAGACGTGATATGCGTGAACAGGTCAATAAATATATGCAGACAGTTCTTCAGGAAGAGCCTCTTGATGCGTCACTCATGGATTTTGAGGACGACCTGGCTTGGTAAAATAAATTTTAAGGAGTAATAACTATGAAATATTTCGGCGGATGTGACGTAGGTTCTACATATACAAAGTGCGTTATTCTTGACGAAAACGGCAAAATGGTTGCCAATGTCACCAACAGAAGTAAAATAAATCCCGTAGCAAGTGCTGAAATTGCGTTGAATGATGCGATTTCACAGGTTGAAGGTCTTGACTCTGCTCAGGGTCTTTCATATCTTATCGGTACGGGCTACGGAAGAAATAAAGTTCCCTTTGCAGACGAAAATATTTCTGAAATCAGTTGCCACGCAATGGGTGTTCACGTAACAAATCCCGAAGTTAAGGCAATTATAGATGTGGGTGGACAGGACGTTAAGGGTATTTCAATTGATACTGACGGTACAGTAAAAAACTTTGCAATGAACGATAAATGTGCCGCAGGTACTGGTAGATTTTATGAAGCAATGGCAAATGCCTTTGAGATGAGTCTTCCTGAATTTTCAAAGCTCTCACTGGGTGCCAAGAACACAATTCCCATTACTGCACAATGTACTGTTTTTGCGGAAAGTGAAGTTATTTCATTGGTGGGTGAGGGTAAGCCCATGGATGAAATTGCGGCAGGTATCCAACTTGCAGTAGCAAAAAGATGCTTTGTTATGGCTAAAAAAGCGGGTGCTACCGATAGCATAACCCTTACAGGTGGTTGCGCTAAGAACGAAGGACTTAAAAAAGCCATTGAAAAGGTATTGAAAATCAAGGTTGTTGAACTTTCAACAGACCCCCAGCTTATGGGTGCTTTAGGTGCAGCGGAATATGCCCGTCAAAAAGGTCTTGCCAAGGAGATGAATTAATATGCTGTATATATTTTTAATAGTATTAGCGGTTTTAGTGAGCCTTTTTGCAGTAACCTTCCTTATTTATTGGTTTAATCTTGATATGAAACTTGTTCGTTTCATTTATGACAAGCTCCAGAAACATTACGATAATATGAAAAGGGATAAGAAACTGTAATGAACTTTTTTGATTCGTTAATTTCAGATGTTTTTCAATTGGTGGAGAGCTTGCCGAAGAAAAATTTTCCTTACGAGCCGTCAGATTCGTGGAAGGACGTGGGGTATAACGAGGTTATTTTGCAAAGAGATGCGGCATTTGAACTTGATGGTGTAGGTTTTAATCTTATTACCACCGAGCACACGGAGGATGAAATTGTTGTTATTGGCAAAGATATCCCCCAGATTAACGGCAACAGTAAATTTGCAAGAATTTGTGTTATCGAGTTAGAGGATACACAGGACACGCAAAAAACGTATAACCTTATCAGGAAAGTGGAATATACAAAGTACCACGTTTTCCCCGAAGGATATATGATAAGAACGGCATCACGCTCACATAAAGAGGCGGTGCGAGTTTCAAAAAGCGCGGTTAAAAATGGTATAGATTTCAAAAAAATCGGCAATTTACTTATTGAAAAATATAAGGAAAACGAAGCGGTTAAAGGAGTAAAAGTTCTGTTTATTACTGAACCCACTGCTGATTTTAAAAGCTTTGAGAAAATTGCACACAAAAATAACGATATTACCGAAACCCTTAATCATATAATGAATAGTGTGAACTTTGATTGCGACACCTGTAAATTAAAGCCTATTTGTGATGAGGTTGAGGGTATGAAAGAACTTCATTTCGGCACTTCGGCAAAGAAGGAGAACGATTGAATGGAGCAGAAACAAATTATTTCGTTTTTTGACCAATGTGCTCATAACTGGGACTCAGACCTTATTCGTAACGAAAGGGCAATACAAATCATTTTAGATAACGCAGAGATTAAAGAAAACACACGTGTTCTTGATGTGGCCTGTGGAACTGGCGTTCTGTTTCCCGATTACATAAAGCGTGGTGCCTTTGTTACGGGTGTGGATATTTCTCCCGAAATGGTAAAAATTGCAAAAAACAAATTTCCTGAAATGCAAGTTATATGCGCAGACGTAGAAGCCCTTGATTTGGAAGAAAAGTTTGATGTTGTAATGGTTTATAACGCGTTTCCTCATTTTCCTTATCCCGAAAGATTAATTGAAAAGCTTTCTACTTTTTTGCATAAAGGCGGCAGGTTATCAGTTGCCCACGGAATGAGTCGTGAAAGTTTGTTGAAGCTTCATAACGAAAGGGCCAGTGAAGTTTCACTTGAACTTCCTACGGAGACTGAACTCGCCAAAATATTCGAGCCATTTTTACATGTGGATATAATGATTTCTGATGACGAAATGTATCAGGTGTCGGGAACCAAAATGGTTCTTTGATAAAAAATATAGAGGGTTTTTAGTATGAATTTACTAAAAATTCAATTAATTAATGCTCACTATTGACATTTTGTGAAAAAAGTGATACCATAAATTTACTAATTATAGCAAAGGAGATATGGCTATGGATAACAGAGTATTATTTGGTGTATTAACAATTCTCTTTAACTCTTATGGTATTCCCTGCTTCTTACAGGGCCAGGTTAAAACAGGTATTTTGAGAATTGTTTTAGCCTTTGTTTCTTGCGGCATTATCGGCATCATCAACTTTATCAAGGGTATCATCCTTGGTATCGAAATCCTTAAGATGTCCGACGAAGAATATGCTGAAAGAAAAGGCACATTCGCTGCAGGTATCCCGCTCGAATAAGAAAAATTACCCCTGACTTCTAAGTTAGGGGTCTTTTTTTTAAATTATAAAATTGATTCTAACAGGTGATTTTTATGTCAGAAAAAGTTATTCTTGTGCTGGTTGACGGTATGCGTCCCGACGGTATGATGCAATGTGGCAACCCCTTTGCACAAAAGTTAGTTGAAAACAGTACATATTCATTAAAGGCAAGAACTGTAATGCCTTCCGTTACACTTCCTTGTCACATGTCACTTTTCCACAGCGTTGACCCTGAGCGTCACGGCGTTTTAACAAATACATACGTTCCGCAGGTACGCCCCATAAAGGGTATGTTCGACAGATTTGACGATTACGATAAAAAATGCGCATTCTTCTATACGTGGGAGGAGCTCCGTGATTTAGGCAGACCCGATAATCTTGACGTAGGTCTTTGCATAAATCAGCATAAGCAGAGTGACACGGATATTAAAATCACTGATGCTGCAATTAAGTATATTAATGAGGCATCACCCGACTTCCTTTTCTTATATCTTGGTGAAACGGATGAGGTTGGAGGTCACGACTGCGGTTGGATGAGCGAGCAGTATATGAAAAGTGTAAGCAAAGCCCTTTCCTGTGTTGAAAAATTACAGAACAGTATTTCTGATGACTACACAATCATTCTTCTTGCGGACCACGGCGGTCACGACAGAAGCCACGGCTCTGATATGCCGGAGGATATGACTATCCCGATTCTTTTCTGTGGAAAGCCCTTTGAAAAGAACAAAGAGATTTTTGACGTGTCCATCAAGGACATTGCGGTAACAATCGCAAAACTTCTTGAAGTTCCCCCTGCAAAGGAATGGGAAGGCAAAGCTCATATATAAAAATAATAGGGTGATATTATGAAACTTTCTACGACTACCGACAGACTTCAGGAGAAATTCGGTATTTACAAAGCCATTGATATTTTAAGCGATGCAGGTTATGATGCAATTGATTTTTCTCAGTTTGACAAAGAGATTTATTCTGCGGAATACGGCAAAGAATATTATTTGGAAATAAGAAAATATGCCGAAGACAAGGGGCTTTTCTTCAACCAGTCCCATGCACCCTTTGGTTCATCCTTTGAGGATGAAGAGAAAACTAAAAAACGATTTGAAGAAATCGTAATGGCTATAAAAAGAGCATCATATTTAGGTATTAAAAACATTATTGTTCATCCTTGTCAGCATCTTAAATATGATGTTGAGGGTAATCCTGAAAAACTCTTTGAATACAATATGGAATTCTATAAAAAACTCATTCCCTATTGTGAGGAGTTTGATATAAGAGTTGCCCTTGAAAATATGTGGCAGTATACGGGTATGATTAATCACTCAACCTGTTCAAGACCCGAAGAATTTGTAAGATATCTTGACGGACTTAATAATGATTGTTTTGTTGCCTGTCTTGATATTGGTCACGCTACCCTCGTAAGGGAAGATATAGGGGATTTTGTAAAGAAATTAGGAAATAAAAGACTTCAATGTCTTCATGTGCACGATGTTGATGGTACTAACGATTCCCATACTTTACCTTACTTTGGTTCAGTTAATTGGGAAAAGGTAATGAAAGCCCTTGCGGATATCGACTATAAAGGGGACCTTACCTTTGAAGCAGACAGTTTTATGGATAATAAGCCCGACATTTTATTGCCAGATTGTGCAAAACTTATGGCAAAGACAGGAAAACAACTTGTTTCACAATTTGAAAATTTCCAAAAATAAAAAAATCGGCTGTTGCATTAAAGCGATAGCCTTTTTTTAATTGACAAATAAAGTAAATTTATTATAATAAAATATGAAATAAGACTCAAGAAAGGTCGTTGTTCAAATGCAAGAAAAAATCAATAAAATTATTGAACTTATTAAAGAAAAAGACATTAAAATGGTTGACTTCAAGATGGTTGACATCAATGGTCAGTACCGCCACGTTACAATTCCTGCAGAGAATTTTTCTGAGGAGACTATGAAGAGTGGTATCGGTTTTGATGCTTCCAACTACGGTTATGCAGTTGTTGAAAAGAGCGATATGGTGTTCATTCCTGACCCTGACACAGCAATTGTTGACCCCTTCTGCGAAATCCCCACGTTGTCTATGACAGGTAATGCTATGATTATTGATTCGCCTGCCAACAGACCCCTTGCTCAATATCCAAGAAATATTGTTCTTGCCGCAGAGCAGTATATGAAGGATAGCGGTATTGCAGATACAATGCTCATTCTTCCCGAATTTGAGTTTTATCTTTTCGACCAGGTGGGTTGGAACGTTTCACCTGACAATATCAGTGCAGACGTTGATGCACAGCAGTCATATTGGAATAGCTCTGTTGCAGGTAACGGTGTTATTGTTCCTAAACAGAAAAACTATCATATAGCAAAGCCCTTTGACCTTACATATGAATGCCGTAGCGAAATGTGTTTACATATGGCAGATGCAGGTATCGAAATCAATTATCATCACCCCGAGGTTGCTGCATCAGGTCAGTTTGAGATTGAACCCCAGTTGGGTCAGATGTCAAAGATGGCTGACAATACAATGTGGATTAAGTAC
>JAZRFO010000222.1:0-4201 GCA_045643685.1 Acutalibacteraceae bacterium | reverse complement strand
GTTACCTGCTTCATCTTTTGCTCTTACAGCAAAATAGTAATTTTTATTAGCTTTTAAACCAGCAACCTTACATATAGTGGTATTACTATATGCATTAACTGACTTAATAGTGGAAATGTTATCAACGGTAATTTTCACACCTGTTTTTTTCGCCGTTTCCATCATAGAAATGGCTTTTTCTTTATCTTCGTCCTTTTCAGAGGACAACGATGTAACCTCCATAATACGACCCGCAGCAGTTGCAATGGAAATAGCGCTTGGCACCAAAGCAACAAGGGTCGTAAATGAAGCTGTAAGACTTCCCGAAATCTGCAAAAACAAGGTCATAGTACCATAGGTAATAGCCCCTTGCCACAGACGGTACACACCCCAACCATAACAGGAATAGGACACCAAAAGACCAATAATTGACATACAAATGGATAAAATTATTGAAAATTTATCATAATCCAATTTAACTTTTCGGTAGCTTTCAAGAAGAATTTTAAAATTATGGGTATATTTTCTGGTTAGGTCAAAAGCCTTTATAGTCTGTAAATTCTGCATTGATTCTTCACCATAAGACAGAATTTTACCATTCATTTCACGACTCTCTATACTGAATTTACGCATCATTTTGGTAGTAAATTTTGATGAGAGCATAAAGAAAGGCGCACTCATAAGGGCAAAAATCACCATTACAGGGTCATAGTAAAGAACGATAACAAGACAACCCACAAACTGAGCAACTCTGGTGAAAACACTGGGAACAAAGGTGATTATACTGTTTGAAACCACGTTTGCGTCGCCCTCAAGACGGTTTATAAGGTCACCCGAGTGATATTTATTTATATCCTCCCATTTGGAGAAAACGATATTCTCATAAATATTGCTTCGTATCTGTGTATTTATTCTTGTACCCACAATAGTTGTAAGCCTCGACGTAGCGGAGTTTACCAGAATCTGGGTAACCGCCATACCAATAACCATTGCTGCACTTGTTATAATCTGTTCACTATCTTTACTCGGTGAAACAACGGCATCAATAAGATATTTGGACGCAACACTTGAACCGAGCCCCATGGCAATACCAAACACACCCACAACTATATAAAGAAAAACTTCTTTTTTATAATTGAGAATGTATTTTAAAAGCCATTTCCACTCGGTAGCCATGCTTTTAAACATTGTGCCGTATTCTCCAGGTTTTTTCATTTACTATGCTTCTTTCTTACTTTTTACCGTAACTGTTTTTTCCGTAGTATTTATAATTTCTGTAATATTTTTTGTATCCTGAATAGCCGTAGCCGTAACCATAGCTGCTTCCATAACCGCCTATACCTCCTACGGCACCATTAAGAATACAACCCATAAGCCTTACATCAGTATTTTCAAGGGCATAAAGTCCCTGGCGGATATGGGTATCCATAACAGTATCCTGACGGATAATGTACACTGCCCCGTCTGCCGCAGATGCTGCTATAACCGCATCCGCAATCATACCGCAAGGAGGAGTATCCATAAAAATCATATCATACTTCTCACGTAATGAATTAACGATTTTCTGTAACGCTGCCATATTGAACATTTTGGACAAACTCTTTTCTTTATAGTTAAAAGAAAACAAGTCAATATTCAGTTTTTCGACGCTACTGATACTGTAAAGCAATTCGCCATTTTCGTCATAAACTTTATCTTTAAGTTCAAGCTCGTTATTCTGTATAAGCTTTCTGATGCCTGAGTTTCTTAAATCACAGTCCATGAGCAGAATTTTTTCACCATTTTTGGCATATATTGATGCCAGATTTACTGCGGTAACGGACTTTCCCTCATTCGGTGCAGTGCTTGTTACCATAATAACCTTGTCGCCTGAAATCATAGAATTACGCACTGAGTCCCTGAGAAGCCTTATTGATTCAAGAAAAGCATTTCCCACAAGGGGGTTAGAAATAAGAATTCGTTTGTCGATTTTACTTTTATATTTTTTAAAGTAAACCTGCGGTACAACACCTATGCATTTATGGTTAAGTTCGCGTCTTATATCTTCCTTTGTTCGGATGGTACGTCTGAGAACACCATAAACAACAATCCACGCCACACCTAAAAGCAAGCCGATAAACGCACCCTTAAGTGTATCACTACGCCATGAAA
This sequence comes from Acutalibacteraceae bacterium, assembly GCA_045643685.1. Lineage (GTDB taxonomy): Bacteria > Bacillota > Clostridia > Oscillospirales > Acutalibacteraceae > DTU089. The sequence goes on along the minus strand of JAZRFO010000222.1, from coordinate 2,071 downwards.
ATGAATTCGAGGGATTTGTTGGTACAACAGCAGGTGAAATCATAACAAGCTTTGTGTGACCGATTATGTACTCCGAAACCTTTGAGTAGTTTTGTGTAACACTCATAAGAGTATCATAAGTCAACTGAGGGTCTTTGCCCGTAGTTGTAAGGGTAATCATATTGGTTTCATCGACACAGGTAACCGATACAGAGGCAGGCATACTATCCACACCCAAATCTCTGCAAACCTGCTTTTGAAGAATTTCACTTTTTAACACATAGGGGAAAACAGATGCCAACTGACTTGCGGAACCTCTGTCATAATAGAACGAATATGCAGACATACCTGCGTCACCCGATAAAACCGCATTCTGTGTATGCACGGTAAAAGTTGCGGATGCAGTATACTGGGGAACATAGCTTGAATAATTTTTGTAAAACATTCCGCCACCCAGAAGTAAGGCGCACAAAACACCTATCCACCAGAATTTTACAAAGCCACGCCAGAAATCACTGAAATAAAAGTCTAAATATCTTTCCTTGACTTTTTCTTCAGTTTCAGCAAAATTTTTAGTTTTGTTTTCGCTATCGCTCATAATAAATCCTGCCCAACTCTTATTCTTTCTTTGTTTGTGAAGACTCGTCTTTCAACAAACTGCGACCTATATCTTCTCTTGTATAAGACTTGTATCTTCTATATGCACTTCGTTTGTAAATACTGTATCCTCTGTCATCTGCCCCCATGTTACCGAATAAAGTAAAGGGCTTATATACATCGTTAAGAACGCAACCTGCAAGATTACCGCCTACATTTTTAATGGTAAGAACCGTGTCATTAATATCCGCCGCATCAACCACATCGGTACGCACCACAAGAATACCCCTATCCGCCATTTTAATAAGGCTCATTGCGTCTGCAGAAACAGATGTTGGCGGTGTATCAATAATTACAAAATCCACTTTTTCTCTTATGGATTTTATACATTCGTTTACTGTTCTCGAGCCAATCCATTCGGAAACATCGGAACAGGATTTCTTACTTAACGCAAAATACAACTGAGTTTTTTTGTATCTTAAAAATTCGTATTCCTTAGGTGATACCTCACCTTTCAAAATCTGACTGAACTCTGTTTTTAAAGGCTTGCGGTATTTGAAGATTTTGTATAAAGCGGGTTTCCGTAAGTCAAGGTCAAGAAGCGCTACCTTGTATCCATGATTCATAAGAGAAAGGGCTAAGTTTGCACAAACCGTTGATTTGCCCTCATTTTCCGCAATACTTGTTACAACAAAGACTTTACTGTCCGTATTTCTTTTCATATATTCAAGCTTTGTTGCTAAATGTCTATAGTCCTCGGTAAATTTAAGACTTGCGAAAGCAGTATCAATAAGCATACCGCGTTTTTTACCCCTTATTTGCTGCCACTTGGTAAGGGGACGTTTTTCGTGGGTAATGGTACCCAGAAGATTAGCATCAATCTTTTTCTCAAAAAGACGCACATTCTTTATGGTTTCGCGCAAGAACGAAAGCACCAGTATAAGCACAAACATCGCACACGCTGCGAGAATAGAAATTTCAATTCTTTTTACTTGTGAAATTGAATTCGACGGTGAAACCGACATTTCAGGTTGCACAATAACATCAATAACACTATTGGAAAAAACCGCTTCCGAAACATCGGGATAAACTTCAAGAACGGATTTAAGCAGTTTATATGATGTTTCAGGGTCGGAAGAAACAACCTTGAGATTAAGAAGGTTTGTGGAATTGTAAACCGAAGCGGATATTTCACCATCAAAGCTATCATATCCCGCATTTTCGGCCGCAAGCTTCTTCATTGAGGACTGAGTAAATACTTTTGTGTAAATACTTGCCATTTCTGAAGAAGCAGAAAGGTTATTATATGCAAGGGAAGAAGCCGCCTTTGCACGAACTACAAGAGTTGCCTCACTCTTATACTCGGGAGTATAAACACTGCGCCCAGCAATATATATCCCGAGAAAGGCAATAATGCCTGCAAGAATAACCGCCCAGAAATTACGTATACTGTCCCGGGCAAGGCTATGCCACTCGATTATTTCAAGAATTTCTG
>JAZRFO010000221.1:0-21612 GCA_045643685.1 Acutalibacteraceae bacterium | reverse complement strand
AAGAGCAAGCTGTATCGAAGTTCTTAAAGCACACGGCTACAAGGTTGAAGAACGTAAGATTTCTATTGATGAAGTTAAAGAGGCTCACAAAAACGGCACTCTTAACGAATCCTTCGGTACAGGTACTGCAGCGGTTATTTCACCCGTTGGCGAGTACATTGACGGCGACGAGCACATCGTTATCAACAATAACGAAATCGGTGCTGTTGCTCAGTTCCTTTACGATGAACTCACAGGTATTCAGTGGGGTAAAATCGAAGATAAGAACGGCTGGATTGTTAAAGTTAAATAATTACTTAATTGCAACTCTTTTCACGAGAGTTGCAATTTTTTTGGTATTGTGATAAAATCCCAATAATATTAAATAAAAAGGAGCCTTTTTGTGGACGATAAAAGATTTAAAGGCGAAAATGGAAAGTCATTTTCCATAAATGATGATTACGAGGAACTCTTAAAATCTGTTGATTCCTATCTTGAAATTGAAGATGATTATATTGAACTTTCAAGTGGCAGGGACGACGATTTTGAGGATATTTTCAGTAATTCACAGGATATTTATATAAGCCGTCCTAAGAGAAATGAATCCGAGGACGATGGCATTTATATTTCAAAAAGACCGAGCAGGGATATTTACACGAATATTTATTCAAACGATAACGTAAATTCTCCCCGTAACAAAGTGCAGAGTAATCCGTATAATCAAAACCCTGTACGACCTTCCGCTACCCGTGTCCCTCCTGTTAAAACTGACCATAAGTCCAATACTCAGGAGGTTAAAAGGATAGTTCCTGACGACGAAATATCCGATTACGAAGCACGTTTCGGCAGAAAGAGCGCACCCGCAGGAAAGAAAAAATCAAAAGCCCCGAAGATTCTTATAGGCTTTATTGCAGTTATCCTTGCGGTGGTTATTGGTTTTGGCGGTGTGTTGTTTGTTACTGCCAACAGTATCGTAGGGGAGTTTAAAGAGGCAGAACCCATTGTGCATATTGATGATGTTGACTCTCTCACAAGTGAAAGCCACGTGAGAAATATTCTTCTCATAGGTGCCGATAACGCGAAGGGCGGTACATCCCGAAGTGACAGTATTATGATAGCCTCCGTAAACAGTAAAACAGGTAAAATTACCGTTGTTTCAATTCTGCGTGATACTCACGTGGACGTGCCCGGTCACAGAGAATCCAAAATCAATGCCGCATATTCTTGGGGCGGAGCTAATCTTCTTATACAGACCATTGAACAGAATTTTGGTATAAAAATTGACGATTATGCCACAGTTGATTTTGAAATGTTTACGGCATTAATTGATGGTCTTGGTGGTATTGAAGTAGAGGTTACCGAGAATGAGGCGGATTACATAAACAACCGTCACAAATACGGTAAGGAAGAAAAGCCCGAATATGTACCAAGTGGCGAAAGTGTACATCTTACAGGCTATCAGGCACTCTGGTATGCCCGTATAAGAAAACTGGACTCCGACTTTAACAGAACTGAGCGTCAACGCAAGGTAATTGCCGCCATTATGGAAAAGGCCAAGGATATGGGCGTTGTGAACCTGATTTCCACAGCTAAGGACGTTGCACCATATATTGAAACAACCCTTTCCACAACGGATTTCTGGGGCCTTGTATTTAACTTGATGTCCTGTGTAACCAAAACAGGTGCCGATATGGACAAGATGTTAGTTTCTGCACAGTTGCCCTTTGAGGATACATGGTGGTATTCCTCACAATGGGACGGCTCAAGTATTTCCCTTAATGTAGAAGAAAATCGCCAACTCCTTTATGAACTTCTTTACGAAGAAACAGAAGATACAGTTGAAGAAACATCCGAAACTGACTGATAAATGTAATAATTACTTTAACTCCCTCATATATTTCATTGAGAATATATGAAGGGAGTTTATTTTTATGGATATTTCATTAAAACACGAGGATTATAAATTTCTCAAAGCATTATCGGAGAATACGGTGGAGGAAAGCCTTGAAGCAGAGTTATCACTTCCTGAGTATATGCCTGAAATATTGCGTATTATAAAGTCAACCGCCGAAACAAAAATCAATTCCTGTCGTCTTGTGGGCGAAAGAGTAACTGTTGACGGTGTGTGTGATTTACGAATGATTTACACCGCAGAGGACGGCGGTATTTATACATTTTCTCAGTCAAGACCCTTTACACGTCATTGCGAAAATTCCGAATTCAATAATTGTACCGATGCAGTAGCCGAGGCCGGTGTTTCTTACGTGAATTGTCGGGCAACAGGTACAAAAAGAGCCGAAATAAAAGCGGGTATCACCATAAAATTTACTGTTTCGGGGGAAGATAACGCCAAAATCATTTCTTGTGCAGAAAATAAAGGTATTGAGCAAAAAACGCATTGTACCAAGGGTATATCCTTGGGGTGTTGTAACACAAAGCATTTTTCAATGAGCGATACTATTACCCTTAACACCCCTGCGTCATTTTTAATCAGTACCAAAGCCGTGGCTATATGCGGTGAAATGCGAAAAATCAGTAATAAAATTATGATAAAAGGCGAGGCAATAGTTGAAATCTGCTATGTGAATGCCAACGATAAAACCTGTACCGAGCGTGTAAAACACACTATGCCCATAAATCAGATAATTGAATACGATGGTATGGATGAAAACTACAACGGCAAGGTGTGTCTTAAGGTTTCAGCAGTTGACGTTATACCAAAAGGGGATATTCAGGGTGTGTTTACCGCCTTTGATGTTTCTTTAGGTATAAGCGCCACCGCAACAATGTGGGAGGAAAAGGAATTAAGCTTTATTACGGATGCCTATTCGGTGGATTCACTTCTTGAACTCACAAAAACGACTATGGATGTGTATGACGCGGTAGATGATTTTACAGACACCTATGTTTTTGAAGGTGATTTTTCAATTTCGGGCGAGGGAGTAGTTAATGTTGTTGACTGTTGCGGTGAAGTTATAAATATTAAAACCGCAGTGGAAAATGATGAACTGACAATAACGGGTAGTCTGTCCCTTAACGCCATAATTAAGGATAAAACAGGTAGCCTTTCTCCGGTAAGTAAGATTTTTGACTTTAAATATAAGCATAAAGGGGATTATCAGAACAAAAATATTGTTTGTACACCCCATATAAATGTAGTTTCCGTGGACTGTAATGTCAAAGGTGAAAACACCTTGGTTGTTCGTTCTGAAAGCAATATTTCTGCTTGGGTTATGAGCCGTGAAACGGTTGATTGTGTTATGTCACTTACCCAAGGCGAAAAGCCTCTTAAACGCAACAATAACGCTATTACCGTCTATTTCCCCGAGGAAAATAACGAGAGTCTGTGGGGTATTGCAAGGCGGTATAACACAACCGTAAAAGCCATAGCCGAAGAAAATAATCTCGATGGTGAAACTACCGAAAGCCTTAAGATAATATTCATTCCTTGTATGTAAATGTTGAAAAGTTAATAAAATAATAGTATAATGATGCAGAAATCAAAATATGGTTTCTGCATCGAGGTGTTTTTATGGAGTATAAAAAAATACTTACCTTAAGTTTTGACGATGGTGTCACTCAGGATGAAAGGTTTATTGAGGTTTTAAATAAGTACGGCATTAAATGTACCTTTAATCTTAATTCCGCATTTTTAGGTGATGACGGATATTTGGTGATTGATGGTAAAAAAATATCCCACCAAAAAATTGCCCCCGAAAGAGTGCGTGAGGTGTATAGCGGTCACGAAATAGCCTCCCACACCCTTACACATCCTAATTTAACAACCCTTTCACCCAATGAAATTATTGAACAGGTTGAAAAGGACAGACTTGCTCTTAGTGAATTAGCAGGGTATGAGGTCACGGGCTTTGCTTACCCTTGCGGAGGTATAAACAGTAACAGGGTAGTAGGGGAGATTATAAAGAATAATACGGGTGTTAAATTTGCCCGTACAATTGTGCATTCTTACGATTTTTCTTTACCCGATAATATGTATTTATTTAACCCTACCGCAAGTCTTACCAAGGATAAAGAAAAACTTCTTGAGTTATGCCACTTGTTTTTAGACAGTAATCCCGATACCCCCGAACTATTTTATATTTGGGGTCATAGCTACGAGCTTGATATTGATGACAGTTGGGAGTATTTCGAGGAAGTATGCAAGCTCCTTGGTGGCAGGGACGATATTTTGTATTGCACCAATACGGAAGCGTTCCGTCATTTAGTGAAAATATATTAAAAAACTTGAAAATAATTGTTGCATTTTACAAAAGTATGTGTTATTATACTTAGGTCTATGTGTGCGTTGTTACTCCATTTCGGGGTCAACGGCAGTTAATGGCAACATTAAAGCTGGCGGTCCGCTGTCGTTTCACGATACGAACGCTTGAAAAAAATCGGAGGTTATTATGGACGCATTAAAACTTATTGCACAGGACAGCCTTAAGGCTGAGAAGCCCGCTTTCGAAATCGGTGATACTATCCGTATCGACGTTAAGATTCGTGAAGGCGAGAGAGAAAGAATTCAGGCTTTCGAAGGTACAGTTATCGCAAAACACGGTAGCGGTATCAGCGAAACATTCACAGTACGCCGTGTATCTTATGGTGTAGGTGTTGAAAGGGTATTCCCCATTCACTCCCCCAACGTTGCAGATATTAAAATTGTTCGTCGCGGTAAAGTTCGCAGAGCAAAACTTTATTATCTTCGTGACAGAGTCGGCAAGGCTTCTAAGGTTAAGGAAAGAATCGGCTAATAAGCCGAAAGGTGAGGGGCAGATATATTTATCTGCCCTTGATTCTTTATTGAAACTTATATTGAAATCGGATGGTTGATATTATGAACAAAGACGATTTATTTATAGACGTTAACAGTGCTTCTGAACCTGTTACTGAAAAGGACGAGGAGGTAGTCTATACCGCCCCCGAAAAGGAAGAGCCAAGTGTTGTTACAGATACTGAACCCGAAAAGGAAGAAATTCCCCCTAAAAAGAAGGCTCTTTTGTCCCTTTTTGATTTGGTTTCGGTTGTAATGAGCTCCTTTGTTATTATTGCAATTGTGTTCGTTTTCGTGTGCCGTCTTGTGGGTGTTGACGGTGAGTCTATGACCAATACCCTCCAACACGGTGACTGGCTTCTTACTGTTAACAAAACCGAATATGTAAATGGTGATATTGTTGTTATTACTCAGGATACCTGGTTCAATGCCCCCCTTATTAAACGAGTTATTGCAACAGGTGGTCAGGAAATAAATATTGATGAACGTACTGATTCAGTTTACATTGACGGTGAGCTTTTGGAAGAACCCTATATCCGCGAGGAATTTTTAAACGAGGCGGGTGTTCACGAATATCCTTTAGTAGTGCCTGAAGGCTACCTTTTCTGTATGGGTGATAACCGCAACGGCTCCACTGACAGCCGTTTCTCAGAAGTTGGCCTTATAGATGAAAGGGAAATTCTCGGCAAAGCGGTAGTAAGAATTCTACCCTTTGGAGATTTTGATATTTACGATTATGAATGATTCACAAAAACAAACAGTACAATGGTTTCCGGGTCATATGGCGAAAACCCGCAGACTTATTAAAGAAAGTCTGCCCTTTGTTGACCTTGTAACCGAAATAGTTGATGCCCGTATCCCCATGAGTTCCTCAAACCCTGAACTCAAAGAGATGATAGGCAACAAACCCCGCATAGTACTTCTTAATAAATGCGACGTCGCAGATGAAAAAGCAACCGCAAAGTGGGTTGAATACTACAAGAAAAACGGAATGTACGCTTTACCCGTGGACTGTCGCTCGGGTAAGGGTCTTAACGCATATTTACCCCTTGTAAGAAGTGTTCTTAAGGATAAAATCAAACGTAACGAGGAAAAGGGTATGGTTGGTAAACCCTTGCGCGTTATGGTTGTGGGTATTCCCAATACGGGTAAATCCTCTTTTATCAACAAAATGGCAGGGCGTAACCGTGCAAAGGTTGCGGATAAACCCGGTGTTACTCGTTCGAATTCTTGGTTTGCCGTAGGTAGCGGTATCGAGCTTCTTGACACTCCCGGTGTTTTGTGGCCTAAGTTTGATGACAAGTCCGTTGGTGATAAACTTGCCTTTATCGGCTCCGTTAAGGACGAGGTTATTGATATTGAATCCCTTGCAATGCGCCTTATAAACGTCCTTAAAAACGGCTATGCCGACAGATTAACTGAGCGTTTTAAAATCACGGGTTTTGAAGATAAAGAAGATTATGAAATCCTTGAAATGATTGGCAGAAAACGCGGTATGCTCATATCGGGTGGCGAGATAGACTACGAAAGAGCCTCTGTAATGCTCCTTGACGAGTATCGTGGCGGAAAGCTCGGAAGATTAAGTCTTGAAAAGCCCGATTAAATATTATAAAATAAAGTCAAAGCAAATTTGCTTTGACTTTTATTTTTTGCTTTATGAGGTTGTATTTATGCTTGATTTTTCTTATGAAAACGAAGCCCATCAGGAAGGCTACTCCGTAGTATGCGGTGTGGATGAAGCAGGAAGGGGACCCCTTGCGGGACCTGTGTTTGCTGCTGCGGTAATTCTCCCCGAAAACTACTCTCACGAAATACTCAACGATTCCAAAAAGCTTTCTGAGAAGAAGCGCGACTTGGTTTATGATGATATCATAAGGGATGCTATTTGTTGGTCAGTAGGTATTGCGGATGAAAAAGAAATTGACGATATCAATATTTTAAACGCAACGTTTCTTGCAATGAAAAGGGCAATTGACGGACTTGAAATTAAGCCCGACCTTGCGTACATAGATGGTAATCAGTATCCTAAAACCGGGGTGAAAGAGGTAACTATCATAAAGGGCGACAGTAAGTGTATGTCCGTTGCTGCCGCATCTATCATTGCTAAAGTTAGCCGTGACCGTTTTATGATGGAAATTGCAGAGCAGTATCCGGAGTATGAATTTAAAAAGCACAAGGGCTACGGTACCAAACTTCATTACGAAATGATTGAAAAATACGGTGTTTCACCAGTTCACAGACGCTCATTTTTAAAGAAAATTATTGGTGAAGATAAATGAACACGAAGCTTATAGGGGCTTATGGTGAGCAACTTGCCGCAAGGTATCTCCGTGCTGAAAAATACAAAATTCTTGCTGCTAATTACAGGGCGGGTACGGGTGAGATTGACATAATTGCCGAGAAACGTAAGGTTATATGTTTTGTAGAGGTTAAAACCCGTAAAGAGGGCGGAATGTTTGATCCTGCCGATGCGGTAAATTACCATAAGCAGAATAACATTAAAAGTGCCGCAAGCGCTTATATGAACCGTTATAAATTAAAAAATGAAACCCGATTTGATATAATCGAGGTATTTCTTTCTGAAGAAAATCCGTATAATGTTACGAAGATAAATCACATACAAAACGCTTTTTGAGGTGAATATGAAAATTTTTGATTTGCATTGCGACACCGCAGGGGAGTGCTATAATCAGGGTGTGACCCTGTTTTCAAATGACCTGCATTTAAGCATTGAACGTGCCGCACAATATGATGAATACACACAACTTTTTGCCGTGTGGATTCCTGATGAGTTGCGCGGTAATGATGCGGTAGAGTATTTCAATAATGTAGCAGATAATTTTTATAAAGAGCTTGAACGTCACAAGGACTATATTACCATTTATGGTAAAGGGTCTAAAACTCCCGTCAAAGCCATTTTAACCGTGGAGGGTGGCTCTGCTTGTGGTGGTACTATTGAAGGTTTAAAAAGTCTTTATGAAAAGGGTGTAAGGGTTATTACTTTAACCTGGAACTCCCAAAATGAAATAGCTTCAGGGGCTTTCTCTGAGGGTGGACTTTCCGATTTCGGCAAGGAGTTTGTAAGAACCTCTGAGGAACTTGGAATTGTACTTGACGTTTCCCACCTTAATCGACAAAGCTTTTTTGAGTTTGCTGAATTTGCTCGAAAGCCGTTTATCGCAAGTCATTCAAATGCGGATATTGTAAACAATGACTACGGCAGAAAACGTAATCTTACTAAGGAACAAATCGATATAATCAAAAACGCAAAAGGGCTTGTAGGTCTTAATTATTACACCGAATTTATTGAGGACTCAAAGGCTCACGGTGTTGATGCTCTTTGCCGACAGATAGATTATTTCTGTGAGAATGGTTACGAGGATATTGTTGCTCTCGGAAGTGATTACGACGGTTGTAGGATTAACGAGGAATTACGCGGTGTGGAAAAGTTAGCCGAGGTTTATCAAAAACTTCTTGATAGGGGTTACACCGAAGAATTACTTAATAAACTTTTCTGGAAAAATGCAGAGGATTTCTTTAATAAGATAATATAAAAAATTCGGGGCACCGTCCGTATGGATGGTGCCCCGATAAGTTTTAGTATGTTAATGATGAGCTGCGTTTGATGATGTTTTCAATTTTGCCTAAGTTTCTTTCTGCGAAGAAATCGAGGATTTTTTCGTTTGCGCGTTCTACATTTGCTTCAATTTCGTTATACATACCATCGAAATATTCGGTGTAATTTTCATTTGCAATTGCTGAACGTGTATCGCTTTCCCACTTCTGAAGACCAGCGTTTGAAACGTAGTACATAATGTGGTAACCGTAATCAGTCTTAACTAAACCTGTGTCGCCAACCTCGTGAGAATCAAGAGCCCAGTCAGTGAATTCCTGAACGTACTTGCCGTCGTTTGCGATACCTTCGTAAAGACCGCCTGTTTCTTTAGAACCTGCGTCGTCTGTGTGCTCTTTAACAAGTGCTGCGAAGGATTCTTCAGTAGCGTCGCCTGATTTCCATTCTTCAAGAAGAGCTTCGGCTTCTTTCTTTGCATCAGCAAAGTTTTTGTCGATCTGGCTTTGGCTAAGAGCTTTACCATCTGCGGTTTTTGTTTCTGCCTGAACGAGCAAGTGACGAACGTCAGCAGATGCAACGGAAGTATCCTTGTCAGCGGTAGAAACCATATATGCAATATAGTATGCGTTCTGTGATTTTACGTTGAATACTGCAGTGTCGCCGTATTTTCTTGCAGAGTCAAATGTCCAGTTTGCGAAATCCTCTGAAAGCTGCTTCAAACCTGCTTTTGTAAGGTTGTTGCCAAGAGTAGCGCTATCTGTTTTGTAGTTGTTTGTGTATTCTTTCTCTGCGTATTCAATAGCAAGAGCCTTGAAGGATTCTTCGTCGGTGATTTTATTTTTGAATTCTTCTGCACGAGCCTTAGCCTCAGCTTCGGTGTATGTTGCTTTTGCATCTTCTGTTTTGTACATAACTGCGAAGTATCTGATAGAAGCAATGTCGAGGGTATCTCTGTTAGCCTCGTAGTATGCCTTTACTTCAGCGTCGCTGATGTCGTCTGCAGAGTTTTCCTGATACCATTCGAGATAGAACTGAGCAATCTGATCCTGTTCAGTGAGTTCGAGGTACTGGTCAAGTGTAAGACCTTCGCCGCAAACCTTTGAAGTGTAAACGTTAGCACTTACGTTGTTTTCTTCTGCAGTTTCTTCAAGCTGTTTCTTAAGGTCTTTGATAGCCTCGTCAAGCTCTGTCTGCTGTTCGTCAGTAAGTTTGAAGTTTTTGTCGTTCATAGCATCTTCGTAGAGTTCTTTCATAAGTAAGCCTCTTTCGATTGCCATGTGAGCAAAATACTCTGCCCAAGTTTTTACGCCTTCGGGCTTATCCTCACCGGGGTAGTCCTGTTCAGCAGGGCTCTTTGTGGTGTTGAAGTATGATGAGCCGTAGCCGCTGTACTGGGAGTCATACTGCTGTGAAAGGTTACAAGCCTGATTGTATAAACCCATATAGTAGTAGTTGTACTCTGCAACTGTAAGTTTCTGGTCACCGTATGTAGCCGCAGTAAGAACCTTCTGGGGTACGTAGAATACCTTAGTCAATGCGTTTGCAGTAAAGGTGAGCACGAAACCTAATGCTACTAAAATACAAACCACCTTAACAATAATGCCGATGATTTTGTCACGTTTGCCGTGGCTTTTCTTTTTAGCGGCTTTAGCAAGTCTTTCTTTGCGCTGCTCGCGGTAAATTTCGGCATTTGTTTTCATTTCGTTGTTTGCCATAAATTTTCATCCTTTGCTTTCGTTATATAAAGCGTCCGTGCTAATTCACGGACATTGTTACTATTTTATAACAAACCCGCAAATTTTACAAGACTTTTTTGTATTTTTATTTACTTATATATTGTTTGTTAACACTTATTTTATATTTTATTAAAAAAATAGGATTAAAATCATATTTGTTGGTTTGACATTAAGGGTAAAAACGTGATATTATATCTCTATCAATTTTTTTATGGTGCGTTAAATTATGAAGAAAATTTCAAATAAAATAAAGATTCTTATAAGCATTCTGGCTGTGGTTCTCGTAGGGGTGATTGTTACGGTAATCGTGTTACCTGCATTTTCACCTGAGTCCGTCCAGAACTATTCATATATTGCCGAAAAACAGTTGGGCATAAGTGACGTTGACTTTGACGTAATAATCAAAGGGGACAATAACGAAAAATTCGGTATCAATACGCAGAATGGGAATGTTTATTTAGTATCACCCAGCGGTAAAGTCGTTTTCAATTCCCGTTCTGAGGATGCGGCTAAGTATCAGTTGGCATCTGTTCTCAACGTGAGAATGAGGGATAAGAATGGAAATTCCTATACAATGAATTCCACCGAAAATAGCGCAACCTTCGGTACGTTTTCTATTAAAGATAAAAACGAAAAAAGTGTTCAGTTGCTTTTTGAACTGTTCCGTGACGAAAAACAAGCACTCAAGGGTATTGGCGGTGCGGATATTTTCGCAAGTATTCCCGTTGATATTCGTTATAAAGACGGTGGCTTTTGTTGGAGCGTAGATATGGCTCAGGTTAAGTTGCCCGAGGATTTTGTTATTGAAAAATTAAGCGTCTTACCCGGGCTTTTCTCTGTTGGCGAGGGTGTGGAAAATGCCTTTTACACAATCCCGGACGGTTGTGGCGCAACAATGAATCTGTCCGTTGTAACCGAGAAACCTGTGATTTTAAACATGGGTATGTACGGCTCTGACGTTGCATTTTACGAGTATAGCGAGGGTGCGGTGCTTCCTTTCTTCGCTATGAAGAAAAACAATTGCCTTGTGAACGCAATTATCACAGCAGGTGATGGTCTTAGTGAACTTTCTTGTGAAAAACATTCTGCAGGTGGCGGATATTTCTACAATGTGTTCAATATTACCGCATGTGGTATGATTGATGGTAAACTCCGTATGGGTGAAAGCTACAAGGGTGTAGTTTCCCAGACTTATTATGTTACAGAGAATGCAGCTGCGGATTATAACGATATAGCTCTGCGTGTGCGTGAAAGTCTTATTAAAAAAGGTTATCTTCCCGAGACAACAAGCGGTAAGTTTATTGATTATCCCTTCTTTGTAAATGTTCTCGGTAGTGATGACGGCAAAAACGTTGCCACAACCTTTGAGGATGCGGCGGAAATAACTGCTTTGTTGCAATCACGTGGTGTGCGTAATGTTGCAATAAGATTTTCGGGTAGTGGTAAAAAGGGTCTTGCCTCCGACAGTGACGAAATAACAAGCTTTTCATCCCGCCTTGGTGGTAAAGATGGCTACAGTGCCATGTCAAAGAAAGTTACGGATGCAGGGAATAGTGCGTGGCTTGACGTTAACCTTTATACCGAAAGGTCGGGAAGTAAGGGGACAAAAACTCCTGTTTATGACTTACCCTCAAAAATCGCAGGGTTCAAGGTGCAGAAATTTTCCCTTAATTCAACCAATCAGGTAAACTCCGATATTTCCGCAACGTATAAGTTAATTAACGATGTGAAAACCACTGATATTTGTTTGAACGACGCTTCATTTTTGTTATATACCGACCTTGAAAAGGGTCTTAACAGGCAGGATGTACTTGATAACATCAGGGAAAAGTCAGGAGCTTTAAGCGTTGGTGCAGATTTAATGCTCTCATATCCTGCGGTTTACCTTATGAGTGATGCTGACGCGGTATTCAATATCCCCGAAACCGCAAAAATTGCGGTAAATGATGGGGTTACACAGGTGCCCATTTTACAGATGGTTCTTCACGGTAGTGTCATTTACGGTGGGAATTACGCCAACGTAACAAACCTTTCTGCCGAAGATGTATTGCTTCGTGTAATTGAATACGGAAGTGTACCAAGCTTCCTTTTTACCCACGACACTGCAAGTAATCTTAATTACAGTCTTTACGCTTCAGAGACTGCTAAGCTCTATTCTGAAACCAAATCCCTCTTGCCGGTAATGGATATGAAAATGACCTCACACGAAAAGGTTGTTTCGGGGGTTTATAAAATCACATACGACTACAACAAGGTTATTTATGTTAACTATAACCCCTCTGTGGTTGAGGTTAACGGAATAATGATTTCTGCAAAGGATTACGTTGTAATATAAAAAACACAGATGATACGAAAAATCGTATCATCTGTATTTTTTTACCATTCATAGTTATGTAATTGACCTTTGTTCTGAAGCTCGGGATATCCCAATTGTCTTAATGCCTCGTAAACGCCTATTGCCACGGAGTTTGAAAGATTCAAACTTCTGGCATCGTCAATCATAGGAATACGCACACATTCATCGGGGTGCTTTAGAAGTAATTCCTCGGGAAGTCCCTTTGTTTCTTTGCCAAAAATTAAAAAGGATTTGTCAGGATAATTTACATCCGAGTGAGCCTTTCTGGCTTTGGTTGTAAAGAAGAAATAATTACCGTCGGGATTTTTACTGAAAAAATCCTCAATGTTTTCGTAATATGTAAGGTCTAAAAGATACCAATAGTCAAGCCCTGCACGTTTAAGCTTTTTGTCATCTATAGTAAAACCCATGGGCTTTACTATGTGGAGTCTTGCGCCTGTAGCGGCACAAGTACGCGCAATGTTACCTGTGTTTTGTGGGATTTCGGGCTCAACAAGAACAATATTTAATTCGCTCATACTTTTCCTAATTCCTTTATATAGTAGGGGATACCGCGTTCAAAATCAACTCCGTAGGTGATAGGGTTATCCATTGACTGAGTGCGTTTTATACAGTCGCAAACATACCTTGCGGCAATGCCCATTGCATTTTCAATACTGAAATCATTAAGCAATGCACCGCAGAAAGCACTTGCAAAAACATCGCCTGTTCCGTGATAAGCACCGGGAAGTTTATTTTCAAAGTAATAATGTGCAATTCTGTCCTGACCCATACAAGCGGCACCGACTTTACTTTCATCAAAGCTAACACCTGTGAGAACAATATTCTTTGCGCCCATATCAAGGAGCTTGTTTAAAAGATTTTCAATGTATTCCTCGGTCTGTACCCCTTCGATAAAATTTTCGTCGGTCATAAAACATGCTTCTGTAATATTGGGTAAAATAATATCAGCTTTTGAGCAAAGCTCTGCCATGGCTTTCGCAAATTTTTTATCAAAAATTTTGTACATTACACCATGGTCTGCCATACAGGGGTCCGCGATGAACAAATTATCCTCGGTTTTAAAATCATTCGCAAATTTTTTTACAATATCAATCTGGTCAAATGAACCTAAAAATCCCGAGTAAATTGCGTGGGGTTTAAGTTCAATTGATTTCCAATGTTCACCAATGGCAGGCATATCACAGGTAAGGTCGCGGTAGGTGAAGCCTGTAAAACCACCTGTGTGGGTGGAAAGTACAGCTGTGGGCATACAGATGGTTTCAACACCTGCGGCGGAAATTATAGGCAACGCAACAGTAAGTGAGCATTTGCCGAAACCTGAAATATCGTTTATAGCAACAAGTCTTTTTTGGTTTTCCATAATAGTATTCCTTTCAGATTGTAAAGTTTACTATGTTATTATATAACAATTTTGGTGTTGTGAAAAGTATCAAAAAGAAGAATTTTAATATAACCAGATTGTTTCCAATATGTTTTAATGTGAAGCATGATATTTATTTTCAGTTTTCGGGCAAACTTTTTTCAGGACAGAATTTGTCCGTGAATTGGAGGTGTGGAAAATGAAAATGAGCGTAAAAAATATGAAAACCGAGGATATGGCTAAGATTGGTGCGGCGGCAATGGCAGTGGTCGGTGCGGCGGCAGTAACAGCGGGTATAATCGGTTCTCGTAAGAGTACAAAAAATAAAGTCAAAAAAATTGCCAAAAAGACGGCTAAAAGTATGGATGGTATCCTGAACACAGTGCAGGGTATGATGAAATAATTAAGCGTGGGGGCGGATAACCGCCCCTTTTTGGAGGATGTAAAATGAAAAAAATACTGTGTTTAGCAATGGGTATTGCACTTGTTTTTTGTTGTAGTGGTTGCGGTAATAAAACTCAGGGCGAAACCAAGAATTTTTCAACGGACGCTCAAAGCTCAACCCATACCGAAACTTCCTCTACTACCCAAAGTGCACCAAGCACAAGCGAGGAAAGCACCCCAAGTCCTGCACCGATGGATAATGCCACCAAGGAATTAAAAGCCGTTTACGGAAAGAAAACAGGAACGGATAAAACCTACACGGGTCTTGAACCTCTGGATGAAAGAATTTTGCCCGTGGTTGACCCTGATAATGTAAGAAAATTAAGTGAAAACGAAATTCAACATAGTTTCGGTGTTTCAAAAGACGGAAAACCCCACGAAATTTCAGTAAATAATCAGGTCTTTTATGAGAAATTTGGTGCTTTGAGCCTTGATACAAGCGGTGAAAAGGTAATATATCTTACCTTCGATTGCGGCTATGAAAATGGTTGTACCGAAAAAATTCTTGATGTTTTGAAGGACAAGAAGGTTCCAGCTGCATTTTTCGTAACCTTGCCCCACGTCAAATCCTGTCCCGAGCTTATTGCAAGAATGATAAACGAGGGCCACACCGTGGGTAATCACTCGGTAAATCACCCGAATTTTTCTAAGATTTCACGAACCGCGATGGCGGAGGAAATCCAAGGGCTTGATAATTATTTAAGGACGAATTTCGGCTATTCTTCACCCTTTTTCCGTTTCCCCGAGGGAGCTTGTTCCGAAAGCGCCCTTGATTTGGTGCAGAATACAGGTTACAAAAGCGTTTTCTGGTCAAGTGCTTACGCGGATTGGGACGTTAATAACCCAAAAGGTAAACAGTATGCTTTTGATACGGTAACATCACGGCTTCATCCGGGGTGCGTTTTACTTTTACACGCGGTGTCACCCGATAATGCGGATGCTCTCGGCGATATTATTGATTACGCAATAGGGGAAGGGTATACTTTTAAATCGCTCTAACTTTTTATTGTATTTTTAATTTGGTGTTGATATAATAACCTTGTATTCTTTCCTGGAAAGGTTGTTATTATGATTTATTCAAAATGTTTCCCTGCTTGGGGTCCTTACGGCAAAAAATATATGGGACTTTCCCGAATTGCAGAGCATAAATACAAAAGTGGTATAAGATTTGACCTGACGGTTGCACCGTCTGTTTTCGGTATGGATATTAAAATACCCAATGTTACGGTGCCCTCAGGTTGTCATCCGTGGCTTTCAAGCGGTGATTACTCATTTTACTCATACAGATATGATTTGGAGTGGAAGGATAAAGTTTACTCGGATGTTTCTTTTTCAAAAATAAATGACGAGGCTACACTTGTAAGAACCGAGATTGTAAATAACTCCGAAATTATACAGAACTGTCTTATTAACTATTTCAGTTCTATTGAGTATCCTTACGAGTATTATACCCGCGTTGTGACACCTGCTAAATGTGTGTACATTGATGCGGTTGATTATGACGAGTATACCTACAATACTCCTCGTCCGTGGGATGGGGAAAATCCCGACGGTCTTAAAAAGGGTGAGTTCAGAAGTCCCGATTTCAACAATGAATGCGGTCTTGGTGACAGGGTAGGTAAGTGGCATATGCCTCACAGACCCATTCCTGTTTTCGGTGCAGAAAAAGGTGACAGAGTTACATACAAAGCCAATGTAAACGAGGATTACGAAAATGCGGTTCTTCTTATAAGATACCGTACAAGTGATATTCATTACCAACAGGGCAAAATGGTTGGTGTTAACCTTATACCCGGTGAAAAGGACAGTGTTTTCACCCTCAATGGTGAAACTACCGTTACCTTTAAAGCAAGTGACGAGCTTAATATTGCCGTGGTTGAGTTGGGTGAACTCGAAAGGGGCGAAATGACCCTTGATTTGGTTTCCGAAGGCTTCGGCGGTGTTGAATTTGACTTCTTGTGCATTACCGAATTCTGCGACCTGAGAATGCTCAGAGTTTACAAAGAACCCAATAAATTTATTCCTGAAATCAAAGAGGAAAAATGTGACGACGGCAGTTACAAAGCAAAGCTTACATATCATAATATCGAGGGTGAATATACGCTTAAAACCTTTAACCCCGATACACGTTTCCGTCATATTGAAACAGGCTCTCTTGAGGACTGTCCTACCGCAAGACTTTCAAACTCGGACGTTACCTTTGACGATGTGCTTGAAAGCTTTACAGAAACCTTTAAGAGAAAGCACAGTGACAACGGCTTTTTCCATAACACTATTGTCCACACACTCTTTGTTGAGCCCGGTTCAAGCCACGTAGAATACGCGGTTATTTCAAAGGGTGAGGTTGAGTATCTTACCCCTGAGGAATACGAAGAAATTTATAATCAGCGTAAAGCCGAAGCGGTTCAGTTCAATTATAATAAAGAGGGTAAAAAGTACGAATTAAGCAATACAATTCTTGCTTCAACCTTGCTTACAAATGCGGTTTATCCCATTTATAAACACGGTGAAAATATCATTCACCACACACCCGGTAAACGTTGGGACTGCCTTTACACATGGGACTCAGGCTTTATAGGTCTTGGTATGACGGGACTTTCACCCGAATTCGCCTTCTATAGCCTTGATACATATTTCAGTGATGAAAGTAATCCTGACTATGCTTTCTTGCACCACGGTTCACCTGTGCCTGTGCAGATGTATCTTTATCTTGAACTTTTAAAACTCAATAATGATAAAGAAAAGCTTCTTGCACTTTACCCCAGGGCAAAGCTCTATTATGACTTCCTTGCAGGTAAAATAAGAGGTTCAACAACCGCCAAATTCAAAAGCGGACTTACAACCACTTACGATTATTTCTATTCATCAAGCGGTATGGACGATTATCCCGCTCAGGTTGCTATGATGAACGAGAACGTGCGTGATAAAGCAGCTCCTTGTATTTCATCATCTCAGTTAATAAGATGTGCAAAAATCCTTAAAATGGTTGCTCTTAAAATGGGTAAGACCGAAGACGCAGTTGAGTATGAAAAGGATATTGCAAGAGTTTCCGAGGCGCTTAATAAATACGCATGGGATGAAGAAAGCGGATACTATTCATACGTTCTTCATGACGAAAATTACGAGCCCACCGAGATTTTCAGAACTCAGGACGGCGAGAATGTTAACAAAGGTCTTGATGGTATTTATCCTATTATTGCAGGGGTTTGTCCCGAGGACAGAAAGAAACGTATCATAGACCATATGAAAAACCCGAAAGAAATGCTTTCTCCCTACGGTATCAGTGCGGTAGATATGCGTGCCGGTTACTTTATGGTAAACGGCTATTGGAACGGTAACGTGTGGTTCCCTCATCAGTGGTTCATCTGGAAAACTATGCTCGATTGCGGTGAAACTGATTTTGCCTACACAATAGCTAAACTTGCTCTCGATATATGGAAACGTGAGGTTGACTATTCATATTACACCTTTGAAATGGTCAACGTAGTTACGGGTAGAGGCGGTTGGTTCCACAATTTCGGTGGACTTTCCGCACCCATAAATCTGTGGACTGCCGCATATTATAAACCCGGTACGTTCAACACAGGCTTTGATGTATGGGTTGAAAACTACAGTTTCAACGAGGATAACACATCGTTTGAAAGTGAATTTACATATCACGGTAACAATGAAAAATACACCGTAATTGTGGCTATGAATGATAGTAAAAAGGACTACAAGGTTTATGTTGACGGCGAAGAAACAGAGTATAATCTTCGTGATAACAGTGCCCTCGAAATTGTAATAAACGGTCACAAAGCCACAAGAAAAATCACAGTAAAATAAACAAGAAAAAATCCCGAAGGTTATCGTAAACCTTCGGGATATCTTTATTTTATAAACATAATTATAAGTTCCGTAACAAGCACACCTGCACAGGAAAGAGCCGCAACCTGTATAAGGCTTCTTTCAAAAAACGCGGCAATTACTGCAATTATAAATCCAACCGCCGCGGTTATGGGTGAGTCCGTAGCGTAAAAACAAGCGGGGACAGTCATAACACTTAAAACTGCATAGGGGATATAGTGTAAAAACGAAAGAATAAATCTGTTTTTGATTTTCTTCTTTATAAGTGCCATGGGTATCATTCTTACAAGGTAAGTAACCCCTGCCATAACAAGAAGATAAATAAAGAATTTATTATTGGGCATTTTCGGTTACCTCCTCCTCGGTTTTTATGGGGGCAACCACCGCTAAAATCGCCGCAGCTATAACGGAGCATATAATAACCGTAAAGCCAGTTGGAACTTTACTCAAAAGGGGAATGTACTTGAAAGCACAACTGAGGGCAATTGCTATTGCTACGCAAATAGCTGTTGCTTTCTCTTTTTTTGCCACAGGCACTACAATTGCTACGAACATTCCGTAAATAGCAAGACCCAGAGCCGCCGTAACCATAGCGGGTAAAATATTACCTGCCACAGCACCTATAAGCGTACCGCTTGTCCATCCTATAATTGGCAAGAGCATAAGTCCCAACATATATCTTTTACCGATTTCGCCCTTTTGTGAAACGGCTACGGCAAATATCTCGTCGGTATTACCATAGGAAATCAGGAGTTTGTCCTTTAGCTTCACTTTGTGAGAGAATTTCTGTGAAAGTGAAACGGACATAAGAGAGTATCTTGAGTTTATTATTAATTGTGATAGTGCAAGTTCGGGTAATGTGCCGCCCATTATAATGGGTACACCTGCCAACTGACCTGCGGATGTAAGGTTTGTTAAAGAGATTATGGTTGCCTGAAAAACTGTCAAGCCGTTTTCTATGGCGAATATACCGAATGCGAAAGATACGGAAAAATATCCGAGGCAAATTGGTATACCGTCTTTCAGACCTTTTCTGAAACTGTTTACTTCTGTCATTATTTAATAAGGCTTTCCATTGCGTCGATATAAATGTAGTTTCTGGTTGTTGAAATATTTGCAATAAAGACAACGTCATCGATTTCCTTATCGCTTGTGAATTCACTTAAAGTGCCGTCGTAGTGACGGGGGTCAATAACGTAAATTGTACTGTAATGGGGAATGAGGAAGGGAACAAAGGCGTTGCCGTAACTTTCCTTGATTACAACACAGGTTTCACCGTCGGGGTTATCCTTGTTGGTTATGGTGGTAATAGCATTGTCACCGCCAATAAAGGTAAGGTATTTTGAACCACGGTCGTGGTTTGTAACGTCCGTTACAACGTTCCAGTAAAATGCATCACCATCTGCCTCAACTATGTGGCAGCTTACGTCATTGTAGGGGAGATAAGCGGTAACATAGTCGGGGTTTTTCGCCATTTCAGCAGTCTGCTTTGAGCCTGAATAGAACGTGCCGAGGAAATTATCATAGGTTTCGGTTTCGTACTTCTCCAAAGGAATGGGGGTTATGCCTTTTTCTAAGCAGAATTGCTCGTAGGCGTAGTATGCACCCAAAGCGGTCCAATGGTGGTCGGTGCGGAAATAGGTGTATTCCTTGCGGTGCATTCGCTCTGCTTTATAAATACCGTCAACGGCATTAACGTCACGGAATGATGAGTTGAAAAACTCCAAAGCCTTTTTCTGGTCTGCGGAGCCAACCTGTTCGCGAAGATTATCGTTGAGTGTAATGTCAATACTTGTGGGTACAAGTAACGCGTAAACGTCCGCGTCACCGTTAACTGAACCTTTAATGTTACTTACGGAGTTTATAAATCGTGGAGCAAGGTCATTTGAGAATGTGTAATATTCATAACCTGCATCACCTGCAACAATAATTGCCCCTAAGGATTGAGTTTTAAGGTCAGTTTCCTCGTCCCTTGGCTCTGTGGGTTCGGTGGTCTGGGGTGTTGTGGGTTCAATAGATGTGTCAGTGGGGGGCATCTCTAAAGGTCCGTCGGGAATATCGTCACCCATTTCCACGTCACCGTGAATGTTTATGGAGTTTATACCGTAAAGATTCTTGATTTTTGTACCTGCCTGAGTGAGGAAATCCCTGAACGGGAACGTATCAGAAAACCAGGTGCTTATATCACTGAAATAGTTACCCGTCAATAAATCTTGTGCGGAGAATTCGGGGAATTCTGCAAGATTTCGTTTTTCGGAAGGGGAATAGGTGGGTCTTAAGGGAATGGCGAAGGCTATGACTGCACCTAAATATAACATAACAAAGAACGAGGCGGCTTTCACTAAATGTGTTTTGCGACCTGAGGTTTTTGGTTTCTTTGCTTTTTTTGATTTTTCTTTCTTTTGTGCTTTGGGTTCGTTTTTCTTCTTTTCTTGTTTTTCCTCGGGTATAGCCACGGGTGTTGGGGTTTCTTCGGGTATAGCCTTTTTTTCGGGGAATGTGAGTATCGGTACACCATCTATATCGGGTAATTGTGAAATATCAATTACCTCGGGTGGCAACTCTCTTTTTTCGGTTATTATAATGTCGGGCTTCGGGTCATCGGAGAATTTGAGCATAGGTACACCGTCGATAACCGGCATTGTTGAAATGTCAATTATCGGCTCATTTTTTAAGTCGTGGACTTTATTAACTTTTGACTTTTTCTTCGGCTTTGGCTTTGCCGAAGGTAACACGCGAAAACTTATGTTACGCGGTTTGTCATAAATCATAGTTAATGCCTCCGATGGGGTTTAAAGCTCGTCAGAATTGGAAGTACAAGAAGGGGTTATAACTGTCACCTACAAGCATTACGGTTGAAAGTAACAGTAAGATTATGGGGATTACTGCGGAAATGATGTGATAAACAACGGAATAGAATGTCTTACTCTTTTTGGGTTTGAGTTTTTCGGAAATGAACTTTACAAGGGGAGTAACGGCAATTATTGCAATTATCACAAAAATAAAATTACTGATTAAAAGTGTACGTGTTTCAAAATCAATAAGCGGGTTTCCGTTTTGTGCGAACATACCTTTGAGTACGACGGGAATGAAACTGAAATCCGAAAAACGGAAAAGAATCCAACCGAAGAAAACTACAATAAGAAGATAAATTCTGCCGAAAACAGAGGGGATTTTGTTGATGACTTTCAAAAGACCAATTTTCTCAATGATAAGGAAAATGCAGAAGAAAAGTCCCCATAAAACAAAGTTCCACGAAGCTCCGTGCCAAAGACCGGTAAGAAGCCATACCACAAGGATGTTGAAAAAGGTTCGGACAGTTCCTTTTCTGTTACCGCCCAAGGGGATGTATACATAGTCACGGAAGAATGAACCTAAGGAAATGTGCCAACGTCTCCAGAAATCAGTAACGGATTTTGCTGCATAAGGGTAGTTGAAATTCTCTTTGAAGTGGAAGCCCACCATAAGCCCCATACCTATTGCCATATCCGAGTATGCGGAGAAGTCAAGGTAAATCTGGAGCATATAAAAGAGTACACC
>JAZRFO010000220.1:0-16711 GCA_045643685.1 Acutalibacteraceae bacterium | reverse complement strand
GGTTGCCGAAACCGATATTAACAAGTTTCATAATTTTACTCTATATTCTGAATCTGTTCGCGGATTTTTTCAACTTCGGCTTTAATATCAATAACTCTACGTGCGATATCCACATCCTGTGCTTTGGAGCCGATTGTATTAGCTTCACGGTTAATTTCTTGTACAAGGAAATCAAGTTTTCTACCAATTGCTTCTTTGGACTGAAGCATTGTGCGAAGTTGGTCAATATGACTTCTGAGTCTTACTGTTTCCTCGGCAACGGCAACCTTGTCCGCATAAATTGCAGCCTCGGTGAGGATTCTTGACTCGTCAATCTGAGTATCACCAAGTACTGTTTTCATTCTTTCGAGAAGCTTTTCGGAATACTGTTTTACAGTTTCAGGTGAACGCTCCTCAATGTATGAAACGTTATCAAGAATTGTTTGGGCTCTTGAAAGAACATCATCCGAAAGTTTTTTACCTTCTGTTTCACGCATTGAAACGAAACCTGCCAAAGCCTCTTTAACTACAGGCTCAATCTTTGCCCAGAGAGCATCCTCGTCAACAGGTGCCTTTGTAATAGAAAGAACATCTGAAAAACGAGCAATTGAAAGAGCACTTATATCATTTGAGATACCGAATGTATCGGCAATATTACCGATAGCATCAACGTAACCTCTTGCGAGAGGTTCATTTACCGTTACAACAACACTGTCATCAGCAGTTGTCTCAATCTGTAAAGAGCATTCAACCTTACCCCTTGAAATCCCTGTTGAAAGGGTTGATTTAACCTTTTCTTCAAGGAAAGAATATGTACGGGGCATTTTAGCGTAAAACTCGAAATAACGGTGATTAACACTGCGTATTTCCACAGTTATATTATAGCCTTCAACAGAAGCCTGTGCTCTGCCGAAGCCTGTCATACTTCTAATCATTTCAATCCCTCTTAAAACAAAAAATATTTATTCTTTATTATACTAAATCTACATAATATTGTCAATTTTTATTGGGACTGTAAGCGATGCACTTCATCCTCGGTAAGCTCGCGCCACTTACCTACTTTAAGCATACCCAACTTAACAGAACCGATTGAATTACGCTTAAGTCTGATAACCTCGAGACTTACCGCTTCACACATTTTTCTTATCTGACGGTTTCTGCCTTCAAATATGGTGATTTCAAAAACACTTCTGCCTGCGGTTTTCTCAATAATACGCACATTTGCGGGTAAGGTATCTCTGCCGTCTCCGTCAATATCAATACCGTTTTCAAGCTTTTCAATCTGTGCATCGTTAATATTGGAGCGTACTGTAACGCGGTATGTTTTGGGAACCTGCTTTCTGGGGTGCATTACTGCATTTGCAAAAGCACCGTCGTTTGTAAGAAGCAACATACCCTCAGAATCCCTGTCAAGTCTTCCTACGGGGTAAACCGCTGCACCAACGTCCTCAACTAATTCCGCAACGCATTTTCTGCCCAATTCATCACTCATAGTTGTAACATAGCCTCTGGGTTTATTGAGCATAATATAATATTTTTGTTTAACTGCTACTACCTTTTTACCATTGACAGTAACAGTGTCTTTTTTCGGGTCTACCTTATCGCCAATCTGGGCAATTTTGCCATTGACACGTACTCTGCCCTGTTTAATTAATTCTTCCGCCTTCCTACGGGAAGCAACGGAACATTCGGATAAATATTTTTGTAATCTTTCCTGTGCCATAATTCACGTCTGTCTCTACGACAGTCCTTCTTTAAATTTATTTTTAAGTTTTTGCCAAAAACTTATTTTTTTGTTATTCTGTATCATTTTTTCGGGAGCGTCGGATGTAAAAACCAAGGTCGAAGAATCAATAATTGTTCCGTTTTTACTAACTAAATCAACCCGACCCGAAACATCGCCTTTTTTAACCCCTGCATATACAAAACGAGGAAGATATATAACCATTTCATAATCCTCGTATGGCTTTACGGAGTGTAACTCCAAGGGAGTTGCAAGTGCTACATTCAAAGTGCTTTTCTTTGCTCCTGTAACCGCCACGCAAACCCCTGATAAATCACATTCCGGATAACTGACCGACGTGTTTTCGAAAGCAAAATTCATCATTTTAATATGGTCGTTCCAATCATCGGGAGCTTTAAGGGTTACTGCCACATAAATGACACCATCCCTTTGAGCTGCCGTTACAAGGCAACGACCCGATGCTTTGGTAAACCCTGTTTTAATACCCAATGCACCCGGGAATTTATTGAGGAATTTATTGTGATTATAAAAGGTGCGTTCTGTCTTTGGCTCTACGAATGTAACACGTAAAGAAGAAGCGGAGCAAATCTCTCTGAATTTCTCGTTACGTATTGCCGCGGAGCCTAAAAGCGCCATATCGTAAGCGGTGGAATAATGACCATCTTCCGTAAGACCCGAGGGGTTAAGAAAATTGGTAGAAAACATACCCAATTCACGGGCTTTCTGATTCATAAGAACAGCAAAACCCTCTTTACCACCGCCCAAGGCTCTTGCCGTAACATTAGCAGCGTCATTGCCACTTTCAAGAAGCATACCTTTAACAAGGGTTTCGATGGTAACTTTATCCCCTTCTTTTAGATAAATTGACGTACCCTCTACGGCTATATCCTCTTTTTTTGCCTTTACGGTTTTATTGATGTTTTCACTTTCAAGAGCAATCAAGGAAGTCATTATCTTGGTTGTACTTGCCATTCCCCTTTTTTCGTAAGGATTCTTCGAGAAAACCACTTCGCCTGTAAGGGCGTTCATAACAATAGCAGATTCTGCAGAAACAGAAATGTCTGCACCATTGACGAAAACCGTAAAAAAGGGCGTTATAAGGCAAAAACACACTAAGAGAGAAAAGACTTTCTTTAGCAAAATAAACCACCTGCTTTCAAAGAATAATATGCAGGTGGTTATATTGTAATGAAAAATTATTCGGCAGTTACTTCTGAAGGCTGGTCCTTATCCTTTTTGATTTTATCAGCAAGGTTAACAACCTTATCAAACATTTCAGGAATCATTGTAACTGCTCTTTCGGCAGCATTGTCGTTAGAAACGATATGTCTGATTGAAACTTCACCGTCTTTGATTACGAGGAAAGCAACAGGATTAATTGTAATACCTGCACCACCTGCACCACCGAAAAGTTCAACATTGTTCTTTGAGGGGAAATCAGAACCGCCGGAAGCAAAACCATAAGTTACCTTTGAAATGGGGATGATTGTCAAACCATCGGGAAGGTTAATGGGTTCACCGATAATTGTGCTGACATCTACAAGGTCTCTTACCTTTTCGATTGTTGTGGAAAGAATTCCATTTGCTGATTTTTCGCTCATTTGGAAGCACCGTCCTTATCTATATTTCTTTTATTTTTTGTATTTTTAACCTCTGCATCCGAGTTTGCGATAATCTCTTTAGCAGCGGATTTTACCGATTTACTTTTGTCGCTTTTTTGTTTTGAGAAAACAACTTTTATTAAAACCTTGAACACAAGTTTTGCTACAAGTGCAAAAACTGCATTTAACACCACGAAAGGTGTGAAGTGTATTTTGGCATAAACGTAAGCCTCAGATTTTGTTGCAAGGAAATCAGGCGAAATATCAAAATCGTAATTTTTCACCTTACAGGTAGAAACGAACTGACCTAACACAGGGAAAAGCCAGGCACAAAGCTTACCGTGTTTAATTGCGGTATCCGCCGCATCACCACCTGCGGTAATCATTGTTATGTAAAGTTCATCGACCACAAGGTTTTTGTAAAGGCTACCGAAGAAGCCACCCAAAGAATTGCCTATTGCTCTGAGCATTCTTTCAATACCGTCATACCCTTGGTCAAGATACAATTGTTTAATTAAACTGTTGCCTTTAGGTTTATCTTTTTTCTTACCCTCTTCTTCGGCACCGGAATCCTCAGAAGATTCCTCATCGCCTTTCTTTTTCTTCTTTTTCTTTTTTTCCTTTTTGGGCTTTGAAGTATCTACCAAAGTAAATTTAAGAAAAAGATATTTCAAGGTGACAACCGTTTTATCGGAATAGTCGATAATGAAGGATAGATTTATTGAAAAAAGGATGAAAACCACTACAACTATGCCTATGAGTGCATATAAAAACGGCATTTTATCACCCCTTTGGTTTGTGAATTTTATTCTTCGGCTTTTTCCTCCGCCGAATCGTCAAACAAAGACAACTGACCGTTATCAACATCTGACATAAGAACTTCTCTGTCTTCTTTAGGAAGCTCGGGAAGTTCCGAAAGACTGTTAAGGGAGAAGCATCTTAAAAAGTCCGATGTGGTGCCGTATAAAACGGGACGACCCGGAACATCAAGTCTACCCTTTTCTTCAATAAGACCGCGTTGACAAAGGGTATTTACAACACCCGAACAATCAACACCTCTTATCTGCTCTATGTATGGCTTTGTAATAGGTTGGTTGTAAGCGATAATTGCAAGAACCTCAAACGCCGCCTGAGATAAAGGTGCATTACGTTTTAAATCAAGCACGTTACGTACCGCTTCAACATATTCTTTTTTACTGCAAAGCTGATATTTTGCATCAAGCTGTAACAAACAGATACCGCTGTCATCCGCACTGTATTTCTCATTAAGAGCGTCGATACATAAAAGTATCTGCTCATCATCCATACCTAATGCCGCGGCGATTTTTGTGTATTCAATAGGTTCGGCAGCAGCGAAAAGCACTGCTTCAACCGAAGCCACCTGCTTTTTATTAATCAAATACTCTCATTTCCTTCCAGAAGTTCAATCTGAATATCATCACCATCACCCGAAACGTAGATAGTTTTGTTCTTGGCAAGTTCAAGCACCGCAAGGAAAGCGGCAATTAAATCGGAACGGGATTCGGCTTGTTTATATAAATCAATAAGTTTGGTTTTACGTTTTGATTTAAGGGATTTTACAATGGACTCAATCTTTGAGCCGACAGAAACAATTTTCTTTGTGACAATAGCCTTAAAGGTTTCAATTGGCGGAGGTAATCGACGCAATTTTTTACCTGCCGCAAGGGAATATGCGTTTAATAACTCCGTGGGCTCGTGCAATCTCTTATACGAGTTATCGGGTGAAATATCCTCAGGATATGTTCTGACGGAATAATTGAAGCCCTCAGTCATCTGAGAAAGCTTAGCCGCAAGAATTTTACAATCGCGATACTCAAGAAGTTCATCACGCAATTCATTTTTCAGTTCCTCTGCTTCGTCGTACACGGGAAGAAGTGAAACGGTTTTGATATACACAAGACGTGCCGCCATTTCAAGGAATTCACTGGCAACATCCATATTTTCCTCCTGCATTTCGCGTACGTAAGAAACGTACTGTTCAACGAGTTCGGTAATAGGGATATCGTATATATCAAGTTTATGTTTGGTTATAAGGTGCAAAAGCAAGTCCATAGGACCCTCAAACACCTCGAGCTTATATGATAATTTTTCCATAAATCAACCTACGATAAAATTAAGTGGGAAAAGTATTACAAATTCAAAAATACTGTAAACAAAATCCGAAATAAACGAAAGGGGTCGTGAAAGAACACCCGTAAACAGTAACACCATAAGACCTATAGAAATATAGCGTTCGTACTGCATTATTTTAAAGTACGCCTTTGAGGGAAGCAAGGCAGTTAAAAGCCTTGAGCCATCAAGGGGCGGAACAGGTATCATATTGAACACACCAAGGCGGATATTAATAAGTGCCGCAAAGGTAAAGAACATACATATATACTGCAAGGGTGCAACACCTGTTTTAAACATTACAATACTGAGTATTGCGGATATAAGAAGATAGACAAAAGCCTGAATAAAGTTACTTAACGGACCCGCAAGGGCTACTATTGCCATATCTCTTTTAGGCTTTTTGAAGTGACGCATTCTGACTTCAACCGGCTTTGCATAACCGAAACCGAAAAGAAAAATCATCAGAAGACCAATGGGGTCAACGTGAGCCATGGGGTTTATGGTTACCCTACCGCGAAGTTTAGGGGTATCGTCGCCCAATTTTACCGCAATAAAGGCGTGAGCAAACTCATGTAAAGGAGTAGCACACAAGCATACATAGGTAATAGATAAAATGTATACTATAAGGTCAATGGCTTGTATTTCGCCACGGAAAAAATCTATAAAATAACTTATCATAAATAAAATCCACCTTATTAAATAATTTTACTATAAATAAACAAAAAGGTCAATAAAAAATCAATATTTACCTTGCTATTACAACAACTCTATCAAGGTCCGAAGCGTCTTTTATAACCTTGCCCTTCTCGGCTTTGTCAACAAACAACGAGAATATATCTTTTGCCTGTTCTTCGCCACATTCCATTGCAAGATAACCGCCCCTGTTAATAAATGGATACCATATTTCAGAAAGGGCTCTGTAAAACACAAGACCATCCTCTCCACCGTCAAGGGCGAGTGTGGGTTCAAAAGCAATTTCAGGTTGTAAAGTTTTAACCTCGGCGGTTTTTATGTAGGGCGGGTTTGAAAGGATGATATCGGGTCTCGGAAGTCCCAGAAAGCCGCTACTTTCGAGTATATCACACTTCATTACGGTAACATTATCTGCACCTAAAAGTTCTTTATTCATTCGTGTATATTCCAGTGCTTTATCGGAAATATCAAGGCAAAAAACCTTGGTTTTGGGACAAAGCTTTGCAATACTAAGCCCTATACATCCGCTACCGCAACACAAATCCATTATCACGGAGTAGCCGTGTTTCTGAATTTTCTCAACAGCGAAATCCACGAGAATTTCTGTTTCAGGTCTGGGAATAAGTACCCCTTCCCCTACTTTAAATGAGAATTTGTGGAAATCCCACATACCGATAATGTACTGCAAAGGTTCATGATTACATCGTCTTTTAATACAGTCATTGAAATGAATAAGTTTCACTTCATCAACCGCAGACCCTGAATTCATCAACAACTGAGTTTTGTTGTAGCCAAAGCAAAAGGCAACTAATTGTTGGGCGTCAAACTCCGGACTGTCACAACCGGCATCCGTAAGAGTCTTTATACTCTCACGATAAACCGAATACAATGTTTTCAATTATTTTTTTCCTCCGATTCATCGGTGTTTTCATTTTCTTTTTCAATATCGTCTAAAACCGCTTTGAGTGATTCAATGCCTACTTCGATAATATCATCTGTGGGCTCTTTAGTGGTAAGACGTTGCATCCAAAGACCGGGCGCCGCAAGGATTTTAACAAAAATATTATCGTGTTTTCCTGCGTATTTAATGAATTCGTAGCCGATACCAACAGTTAAGGGAACAATCAGCAATTTAATACCCATCCAAAGAAGTCTGTTTTCATCCGCAGACAACTCAGGGAAAGTAACAACCAAAGCAGATGAAATAAGAATACTGATTATAAGAATAACGAAAATAAAGCTTGTACCACAAGGGGGATGGAAACGCTTTTGTTTCTTTACGTTTTCAACTGTGAGTTCGAGGCCGGCTTCAAAACAGAAAATGGACTTATGCTCTGCACCATGGTACATAAACACCCTTTTGATATCGGGTATTTTAGAAACAATCCAAATGTAAGCCACAAAGATAATCATTCTCATAAGCCCCTCAAAGAGAGGATGGAGTGTATTAAAATCAGGTTTAATAACATATTTATCAATTATATCAACCAAAAACGTAGGAAGATAAAAGAATAAACCGAAAGCGAGAGCTACGCCCAAAACAAGTGAGATACCTGTAACAACCGCCATCATCTTGGGACCGAAATGGTCTGAAATCCATTTATCGAGTTTTGACATATTTTCAGGGTCTGTATCGTCATCAAGACCGATTTTTTCGGCAGACTTTTCCATACATTTGTAGCCAAAAAGCAGACTTTCAACCATATTGACAATGCCACGAATCAAAGGTAATCCTGCAGGTTTAAACTTATCGCGCAAATGCTTAACCTTAAGTTCCTCTGTTTCAATTGTGCCATTGGGCAAACGCACGGACATTGCCGCACCCTTGGGACCCTGCATCATAATACCTTCAATAAGGGCTTGTCCACCTACGGAAATCATAGGTTTTTTATCATCTTTTTTCTTACTCATTTTCGTTCACCATCATTTCATCAATAAGGGGCGTTACAGGCTCAACCTCAATTTTTTCAATAGGAAGAACTATTGTAACTGTGGTACCCACATCGGGTTCACTTGCGATTTCAAAAACGCCATTATGGAGTTTGATTATTTCATCAACAACCGCAAGTCCGATACCTGAACCTCTTACCTGTATATTAGCTTTATAGAATTTCTTTTTAACATTGGGCAAATCCTCGGGAGCAATACCGCAACCTGTATCAGAAACATTGATTGTCAACGCACCCTCATCAACAATTGCCTCAACATCCACAAGTCCGTCCTGTTTATTATATTTAAAGGCGTTATCAAGAATATTAACAAACACCTGTTTTATTCTGTTGGGGTCACCCATCATAGGTGCAGGAATTTCAGGGGCATTGTAACGGATTTCAATGCCGTCACGCTTGGAGCGTTCTTTGAAAACGAAAACCGCTTCGTCCAATTCTGCAAGAACGTCGATTTTTTCAAGTCTTAAGGTCATATTGCCATTCTGCATTCTTGAGAAGTCAAGAAGTTCCTCAACAAGTCTTGAAAGTCTGTCCGCCTCGTTAATGATAACCTCAGTACCACGACGTGAAATTTCTCTGTCCTCACCATCAAGTTCCTTGAGCATTTCACCCCAGCCCTTAATAGCAGTCAAGGGTGTGCGCAGTTCATGAGAAACGGTTGAAATAAAGTCATTTTTAAGTTTATCCGAAACGGCAATTTCGGAAATCATGGTGTTAATTGAGTCTGCAAGTTCCGTGATTTCGTCATTATCCTTACTTGTGGACTCAACTCGTACATCATAATTACCCTCAGCAATAAGTTTTGCCGTATCATTGATTTTACGAACAGGTGTAACAATGGTCTGTATGAAGAACACACCTGAAAGGGAAACGAAAAACAGAGCTATTATATAAACTACCAGAAGTATCAATACAAAACCGATAATTTGACTATCGATGCCTCTCATTGAAGTAATGAAACGAACGGCACCCGAAAAATCACCATCTGAGTTTTTGGGTAAAACCATTGCGACGGATATAATATGTTCTCCATTTTCATTAAAACCGAACCATTTGCATATACCCGTAGTTGATTCTGCCGCTTCGAGGACATCTTCCATATCCTCCATTTTTTCATTCACCGCAAATCCTGAGGAGGAAACCGCAACCGCACCATGACGATTAACAACCTGAACCTCTACTTTGGATTCATCGGAAAAACTATCTATATATTCTTTTGCTTTTTGATTAAAAACCTCGTCACTTGCGTCGAGATACGGTGTAAAGAACGTTGTAACACTTTCGTTTGCGTAACCTGAAACGTAGTTTGTAACGTAGTTTCTGTAATACTGAACAATAAATAACGTACACGCAACAACAATAACGAGCAAAATAAGCGCGGTAACAAGCAATGTATTTGTTGCCCAGCGCTTAGTGATACCTGTAATACCTTTGCGCTCGGGACGGGATAAAATTCGTTTCCTCAACTCATTTTTTTGCTCGTTGTCATCAGCTTTGGTTCGTTTATACTGAACTTTATGAGCATGTTTTTTTGAAACCTTTTCCGTTGAGTCTTTTTTGGAAAACCTGATTTTCTCCATGGCTTGTCACCTCCTATATGTAAAAATACTGAACTTAAATTAAATCCATTTGTAGCCCATACCCCAAACAGTTACAAGGTGTTTGGGTACTGATGGTGCATCTTCAATCTTCATTCTCAGGCGACGGATGTTAACGTCAACAACCTTTTCGTCACCATAATACAACTCGCCCCACACCTCTTTGAGGATATCGTTACGGCTAAGTGCTTTGCCGGGGTTTGTAAAGAAATATTCAATAATCTGGAACTCAACCTGTGTCAACTCAATAAGAACGTTGTTTTTGTAAAGTGTTCTGTTTCTAAGATTAAGTTCAAAGGGTTCAATTGTAATTTTATCCGCGCGTACAGGTGCGGCAGGAGTCTGGGTATTCATAGCAACACGGCGATATACACTGTCAACACGAGCCATAAGCTCCGAAGGTGAGAAAGGCTTTGTGATATAGTCGTCCGCACCCATAAGAAGACCCGAAACTTTGTCCATTTCCTGAGTTTTTGCGGTAAGCATAATTATACCAACTGTACCGCTGATACTTCTTAAACGCTTACACACCTCAAGTCCGTCAACATTGGGCATCATAATATCGAGAAGCACAACGTCAAACTCGCCACCCATCTGATTATATATATCAAGTGCCTGTTGACCGTCACATGCTTCAGTAACGTCATAACCCGAGCGTCTTAAAGTAATGGCTATTATTTCGCGGATTGCCGCTTCATCTTCTGCAATAAGAACTTTTTTCATAAATTTGCCTACTTTCAGATTTTTATAAAAGAGGAAATCAAAACATCTTCGGTTATACCGTAATCTGCTCCCTCGTTTGTTATTTCATAATAGAAAACGCCTTCGTCACATTCGTACAGAACTTCTCCGTAAGGAGCATCATCCTTAACCTCACGATAAGCAATGGAGAATAATTCCTCGCCATATGATTTGCGTGATTCATTCCATTCACAAAACAGTAACGCCGTCTGCACGGAGTCGTAACGGATTGAAATACTGCCGTTCCAACTGAACTTTAACATATAACCCTCAAGAGGATTATAAAGGGTCTGGATATTATCTTTATGGCTATCCCCTTTAACGTCAAGCCAATTCAGTAAAGTGAAAGTATAAACGTTGTCATAGTCCGTTAAGGAAAACTGCTTTGAATCACCTTTTAAGGTTGTAATGACGGGGATTTCAATATTGCCGTCGTTATCAATATCCCTACTGAGTATTTTGGAATTACGCATGGTTGTTAAACTTGGGTCTGTAAATGCTCGTACGGGTTTTGAAGATTCTGTATCCCAATAAACCATATCCGTAAACATCATTTTTTCGTTTTTAAGACAGTCAATAAATAACCTTGAGTATGATTTCTCCCCTGCTTTTATAACGTCGCTTGTAATGGATTCTACCGATGTAATTGAACTGTCTATATTAATCTCTGAATACTTTACAAGTTGTTTTTCAGGCGAGAGAGAAAAGAAACGCAAAACGGATTTTTGTATCTCGGCTGTATCATCAAGATACACAATAACAAAATCATTTTTCAAATCTCCGTTAAAGTCCAGAAAGTACTTTGTATTACAGTACTCGCTACCAATGGAATCCAAGGTGATAACACCATCGGTAAAGGTAGGCTCATAAACACTCACCACACGTGTGATTTTACTGTCGAACAAAGACCAGCTGACAAAAATCTCACTAAATCCGTCACCATCAAGGTCGTTAAAGCTGATATCAAAAACACCGCTTCCTGCACCTTTTATGTCGGAAGAAATTGCCCATTTATTGTTAACACATTCAAGCAAAGCCATCCTCACAGTAGTCTCAACAGATGCATCAGAATAGAAAACAAATGCCTCATCGATACCATCAGAGTTAATGTCAAAAAGAACGAATGCGGTCTGGTAATCACCCGAGGCAGGTGTTTTTAACTGAACCTTCTTGTCCTTCATAAGTGTGTTAAAGGCTTTTTGAACCTCACCATTTTTACCCGACTGTACGGGTGGCGCCAACAGACTCTCAACGGAAAAGAAATCAAGAGAGCAACCTGAACACATAATTACAAGAATTACGGTCATAATTAATGCTATTATTTTTTTTATATTCATTTTGCCCTCCTTGATTATAAGTTATCAGAAAGTTATCTCAACATCATAAGTGCCGTAAACCCAACAGGTATCACTGTCGACAGTTATAAGCGCGGGAATTGTAATAGTTTCCCCTTTAGTAATATCAACCTGTGAAAGGTCGATTTCTACATAGATTTTATCCTTGGTGATGCCTATAAGTTCTGCATCGGGTCCTACAACTACAACTGAATTAGGATAATAAGAAAGTGTATAATCTATGTTTTCAGGATTATTTATTTTGATTTTTTCTTCCGATATATTGACATATTCCTGTGAGAAACCGCTCATATCAACACTAACTATAAACTCCTCAGCACTACCATCTGCAACAGGAAGTTTTTCTGATGAGAATACAAATCTGTTATTTGTCGGTGAAAGAGTCTTGAAATCAATAACACCCACATCATAACTTGTTGTTTTTTCATATTCATCAACAAAAATATTGAAGGTTTCTTTTGCGGGTGAAATTTTGTACATCAGAGGACTTGCAAGATAATTTTTAGGAACGTTTTTGAAGCTTACTGCAGTATCAACAGTCTTCACCCTGAGAACAGGTATAGCAACAACTGTTTTTTCAACACTCATTGTAAGGTAATCAAAATCGCTCTTGTTCTTGTCATCAAGAGGAATAATATCTGTCTCAACCGAGAAATTGGAATTCAATGATTTTTCAAGAACACATTTAGCTATAACCTTTTCGATTCTGTTAACCTGAGTTGAAGGCCCTGAAATAACAACCGAGTTTTCGGACAGGGAAATTTCACCGCAAGTGAAACCGTCTGCTACAACAGGGAAACCATCTGCAACAATATTGGGTTCAACCACAAACTGAACACTCTTTGCGGTATCGAAATAAACGTCAATTGTTTTAGAAGAAACAGAGGAAATCGTATAAGAAGCATTTTCGTTAACAGGCTCGGCTCTTAACTGTAAAGTTCTGAATCCGGGTGAATCAACGTTTGTTGTAACTGCCGTGACAACAATATCCTCTGCAGAAAGGTTACCCGTTGATATCTGATATTTTTTGCCCTTTACGGTAACGTCAACGGTAAATTCAGATTCACCGAAAACCTCAAGCCCGAATTGAGCAGGCACCGTATCATCAATGGTAACTTTAACATCTTTGATAACTCTCGTTGTCTGGGGACTTACGTTAATAACAACCAAAAGCCAGATTACAACGGATATAAACAGTGAAAGAATAAAAACGAAAAGATTATTGTAAAAAAGTGACTTACGCTTTTTTGTTTTCATTCTTATCACCGCCTTTTTTTGCTTTATTTTTGATTTTTTCTACAGGCTTCAACTTTTCGTTTGAAGGTAAAAGCTCACTTAAAAGTATTTCACGAAGTTCACCATGAGCAACATCCCTTGAAAGCACGCCATTTTTAGCAACTGAGATTTTACCGGTTTCTTCGGAAACTACAACAACTATGGCATCACCATGCTCACTCATACCGATTGCCGCTCTGTGACGTGTACCCAATTCGGAATCGAGAGAGTTATTCTGAGTAAGGGGCAAAATACATCCTGCTGCAAAAATCTTGCCCGCTCTGACAACAACTGCACCATCGTGCAACGCAGAGTTCTTAAAGAACAAGCTATTGAACATCTCTGCAGAAGATTTAGCATCAACAATTGTACCTGTTTCGGCAATTTCCTGTAATGAGTCACCACGTTCAAAAACTACAAGTGCACCCGTTTTGCTTTCGCTCATATCCGCAGAAGCCTTACAGAAATCATTTACGGTGTTGTTAACTGTTTTTTCGTAATCAACACTGTTTTTGAAATTGAAAATCGAAAAACCTTTTAATGACTGTTTACCGAATTTCTCAAGTATTTTTCTGAGTTCGGGTGAGAAGAGAACAACAAGGATAATAAGACCGTTCTCGAAAAGTACCGATAAGAGATATTCACTTGCCTCCATCTGACAAACCTTAACAAGCAAGTAGATAACCGCAAGAAATGCGATACCCTTTATTAACTGGAATGTACGGGAACCACGCATAAGCTTGATTCCCTCGTAAATTACGATTGCTACGAGCAAAATATCGAGTAAATCCGATAAAAAGTTAAAGCTCATTATAGCACCCGCAAGTTTATCAAAATAACCTGATATAACTTCCATTGTTTTTCGCTCCCTTACCGAAAAAATTTATAACTAACGCGATTTTAACAAATATATTGTAATTATATCATATAAATTCATTAATTGCAATTTTTCTTATTAAATTTAATAGAATATTTATATCTTTTTTATCTGTTCTGAATGAGGGTGAAATTCTTACGGCGCCCGTTTGTTTTGTACCCATAAAATCATGCGCCAAAGGTGAACAATGGAATCCCCCTCTTACTGCAACCGAGTGTCTGTCAAGTATTGCTGAAACTTTCTCACTATGCATTCCTTCAATATTGAAACTAAGCACAGGAGCATACGCGTTTTTCGTCCTTACATCTTCATATAATTTCACATTTTTTATATTCTTAAGTCCATTAAAAATCTCGTTGCATATAAAGTTTTCCTCAGTAAAAATTCTTTCAACTCCCATAGATTTTACAACCTTTAACCCCTGTTTCAGACCGCATATTCCCGGTACATTCAAAGTACCACTTTCAAGCCTGTCAGGGTATTCCGGGGGTTGTGACAAATCAAAAGAACGGGAGCCGGTGCCCCCTTGTATAATTGGGTAAAAATCCAATCCACTGTGTAAAATTGCACCTGTTCCCATAGGTCCTAAAAGGCCCTTATGCCCGGGAATACAAAGGCAATCAATATTCATTTTCTTCATACTTATGGGTATAACCCCCGCTCCCTGAGCACCGTCAACGAAGAACAAAACACCCGATTCATGGGCGATTTCACCCAATTCTGCAAGTGGCAAAATTCTACCAAAAACATTTGAAACCGCCGTGACGACGCATAATTTCGTGTTACTTTTCAATGTTTTTTTGAAGTTTTCAAGAGTTTCTTGCTTGTTGTCGCTAACATCAAAAATCGAGTAAGTTATTAATCCCTTATCACTTAAAGCCTGTAGTGGTCTTACTACGGAATTGTGTTCAAAGGAAGAAATCACAACGTGGTCCCCTGCCTTTAAAATACCTTTTATGCCAACATTCAAAGCCTCGGTGCAATTGGACATAAATGATACAAATTCTGCCCCGTAACCGTCAAAAAACTCATTGAGAAGCTCCCGGGTTTCGTACACTTCACCGGCAGTTTTAACAGATAATTTATGACCGCTTCTACCGGGGTTTGCTCCGTAATTTATAAAGGAATTTTTAACCGCATTTATGACCAATTGAGGCTTGGGATAGCTTGTTGCCGCGTTATCAAGATAAATCATAGTACCTCCCCTAAGTCAACGGTGCCCGTAACTTTAATTTTGTTTCTTTTTAAAATTTCAAAGCATTTTTTGTCCGGATTGTTCACATAAATAACATAACCGCATCCCTCATCATCTTCAGGATGAGGATTGCGGGTCAGATAAGCTTTATAACCATTTTTCTGCAACAGGTCACGCCCCTTCATTGCATAGGTAACGGAGGTGACCTTTATGCCTTTTTTGCTCATAAAAAAGACCCTCCCATATTATGACGCACCCTCAGAAGCGAGAGTCCTTGTACATAATATGCAAGGGTTTTTAAAAGTTTACTTTTCAATAAGGCATACACAATGGGCTGAGATACCCTCTTTTCTGCCTGTAAAACCAAGTTTTTCTTCGGTAGTTGCCTTAACGTTTATAAAATCAACGTCAACTGCAAGGGCATCGGCAATATTTTTACGCATTGCATCAATATGAGGTGCCATTTTAGGCATCTGCGCAATGATTGTAGCGTCAATATTAACAACCTTATAGCCCATAGAATCAATCAGACTATACACATGTTTAAGTAAAACAAGACTATCGGCACCTTTGTATTTTTCGTCCGTATCAGGAAAATGTTTACCAATATCACCTAACGCGGCGGCACCTAAAAGACTGTCGGAAATTGCGTGTAAAAGCACGTCCGCATCGGAGTGTCCGAGAAGTCCCTTTTCGCAAGGTATATCGACACCGCCGATAATACATTTTCTGTTTTCTGCAAATGCGTGAACATCATAACCGTGACCGATTCTAATCATATAATCACCTTTTGTTACAACTTATTTACAAAGATTTTCAAGACAAGCAAGTTTAACGGAAACAGTGAGAACCTTAACCGCTTTTGAAAGAACTTCGGGTGTGGGGAATGTGGGCGCAATACGGATATTGCTATCTGTGGGATCCTTACCATAAGGGAATGTAGCACCTACGTTAGTAAGGGTTACACCCGCTTCTTTACAAAGAACGCCAACTCTTGATGCACTGCCACCTGTAACATCAAGGCTAATGAAATAACCACCGTTAGGCACATTCCACTCTGCAATACCAAGACCCGAAAGGTCCGCATTAAGAGTGTCAATAACTGCGTCAAATTTAGGCTTAAGAATCTTTGCGTGAAGCTGCATATGAGCCTTGATA
Organism: Acutalibacteraceae bacterium; assembly: GCA_045643685.1. Classification (GTDB taxonomy): domain Bacteria; phylum Bacillota; class Clostridia; order Oscillospirales; family Acutalibacteraceae; genus DTU089. Next base: position 413 of record JAZRFO010000220.1, on the reverse strand, counting down.
CCCTCAACATCCTTAAAGAATTTAACGTGACGAAGCATATTTACTTTATCATAGCTGATAGCCTGAATTGTAAGTCTTTTAAGGATATTCTTAATGTTATCAACAGATGAAACAAGGCAAGACACACCTGCACCGGGGTATGAAATCTTGGAAGTTGAAGCAACCTCAATTACCATATCCTTATTCTTTTCAGGAAGAACATCAAAAATATTAACAAGTTCATCGGTTGTTTCTGTAAGGTCGTGAACAATATATGCATTATCCCAGATAATTCTGAAATCATCTGCGGCAGTATTGAGGTTTGCGATTCTCTTAACTACCTCTGCAGAGAAGGTAATGCCCTGGGGATTTGAGTACTTGGGTACACAGAACATACCCTTAACAGAGCTATCCTTAACTGCTTCTTCAATAGC
>JAZRFO010000219.1:0-4598 GCA_045643685.1 Acutalibacteraceae bacterium | reverse complement strand
CTTGCTCCATCCGTATCACAGGATAAGATAAAGCAGGAAAAGCAAGAAAAACAAGAAAAACAAAGACTTGATTTAAGAGAAAGACTTTATAATATTAAGAAATGGCCAAAAAAACAAAAGAGAAACCTAACTAAAAAAATCAGAGAAATCAAATCTTTGATATAACACGAAACATTTGAAGGGTACAATAATGGGAAAAAGAAAAAGTATTGTTGATCGTTATAGAGTTAGAAAATTGAATAAGTATTGGAAACACCTTGCGAATGATGTTATAAAAAAAGTTCGGGATTGTGGAGAAAATCTTGTAGTGCTTGGAAAAACAGAAATTTTTTTCGATGAAAACGTTTCCATTGGTAATAACTGCAAAATAAATGCAGATGTTATGCTTAACGGCAGAAGCGGTATCACCATTGGCAATAACGTTACACTTTCCCATGGTGCAAAGGTTATTTCTACAGGCTATGATATTGAGCATTTTATGACAACAGGTGAGAGAGTACATATTACAGACAAGCCCATAACAATAGGTAATTACTGTTGGGTGGGAGCTAATGCCATGATTTTGCCCGGTGTTAAAATTACGGGTGAGTTTGTTGTTATCGGTGCAGGTGCAGTTGTTACCAAGGATGTCACTGAGAGCAGAGTACTTGTTGCAGGTAACCCTGCAAAGATTGTAAAACGCTATGATGTTAAAAATCAGGAGTAAAAATTTATGTCAGAACAAAAATGGACTGCGGTTGTAAAATCGAATAATAAATTATGGGATATGGACATAAAGGGTCTCAGAAACTGTAAGGATTTGATTTTCCTTCTTGTCCGCCGTACCTTTGTGGCAAAGTACAAGCAGACTGTTTTAGGTCCTGCCTGGGCGGTTATTCAGCCATTCTTCACAACGGTTGTTTATTCTGTTTTCTTTGGTAATATTGCAGGTCTTGGCGCTTCGGGTGTGCCGAACTTTATTTTCTACTTATCGGGCACTATTGCTTGGACATTGTTTTCTACTTGCCTTACAGAAACATCCAATACATTTACGAGTAATTCCGGTATATTGGGCAAGGTTTATTTCCCACGCCTTGTAATGCCTATTTCCACAGCTATATCACAGTTTATAGGCTTCTTTATTCAGTTTGCATTTATGCTGTGCTTCTTGGTTTATTATCTTGTAACAGGCGCAGGAGTCACACCTAATATATACATACTTCTTACCCCTGTTGTGCTTGTTCAGTTGGCAACACTTGGTATGGGCTTCGGTATGATTATCTCTTCGCTTACTACTAAGTACCGTGACCTTGCTATGGTTGTGAGCTTCGGTGTAACTCTTTGGAGTTATTGCTCACCTGTGGCATACGATATGTTCAGCCGTTCACAGATTATTTCAAACGAGATATTGTACAGCGTATATATGCTCAACCCCGTAACCCCGGCAATCAATGTGTTCCGTTATGCTTTCCTTGGTACGGGTGAAATTGATTGGCTATTCTTTGCTATCAGCCTTGTTACAACTATTGGCGTTGCAATTGTGGGCGCTCTTATGTTCAGTAAGTCCGAAAAAAACTTTATGGATACAGTGTGAGGTGCGGTATGTCAGAATTAGCAGTAAAAGTTGAAAATGTATCCAAAGAATACCGCCTTGGTGCCATTGGTGGCGCTACACTCAAGGGTGAAATACAGTCAAAAATAGCAAAGCTTTTGAAAAAAGAAGATCCAAACCTTAAAATTGGTGAAAAAGCCCACGGTAAAAACGAGCGTTTCCTTGCCATTGATGATATGTCATTTGAGGTGAAAAAAGGCGAAGCAATCGGCGTTATCGGTCACAATGGTGCAGGTAAGTCAACAATTCTTAAGCTTATCTGTCGTGTTACAACCCCTACCAAGGGTAATATATATCTTAACGGAAGAATCACATCTATGCTGGAGGTTGGTACTGGCTTCCATCCCGAGCTTACGGGTCGTGAGAACGTGTATCTCAATGGTGCTATTCTTGGTATGAGTAAATCCGAGATTGATAAGAAATTTGACGAGATTGTTGAGTTCTCCGAGGTAGGCCAGTTTATTGATACGCCTATTAAAAGATATTCCAGCGGTATGAAGGTTAAGCTTGCCTTTGCAGTTGCCTCACACCTTGATAGTGAGATTATGATTATGGATGAAGTTCTTGCCGTTGGTGACGTTAACTTCCAGAATAAGTGCATTGACAGAATGAAAAAGGTTGCCACAGAAGAGGGTAGAACCATTCTTTATGTAAGTCATAATATGGCAACTGTTAAAAGCTTGTGTGAAAGGTGTATTGTACTCTCTAAAGGTAAAGTTATTTTTGAGGGTGATACAGATCAGGCGATTGCCATTTATATGAAAAATGAGGCGCTTGACGATACAACATTCTTTGATACGTCAAAGGTCCCCCGACACAAAAAGTGCAATCAACGACACCTTTTGCAGAGTCTTGAGATACTTGATAAAGAAACACCCCAGTTTGAATATGGTGAGAAATTCGATTTTAAAATAAATTGGCTTAGTGAAAATGATGCTGAAACACTGAAAATCAAGTTGGTTGTAAACACCATTGATGCAAGCCCTGTAGGTGTTGCTTTCGGTGGAGAGCTTGAACACAAAACAGGTGAAAATTCAGCCACATTTACATTCGACACAAGTCACCTTGTGCCCGGTAAATATACAGTTGATGTGCTTTTGTATGACAATGACGATGCCGGTAACGTTATGTTTTATGACCGCGCAACTGCGCTACGCTTTACAATAAATCACGGTGATGATTCAGTTAAACTTAAGCACTGGTTTAAGAATTGGGGTTATGCGGTTCTTCCCTGCGTGGAGCAAGTGGACTAAAAATAAACGGAGAAATTTATGGATACAGTTAATCCCTTGTGGAGTAAAACTGAACAGACAGTTTTAGATTTGTTGGCAACCAATTTGTTTGGTGCCGACAAGTCTGTTGTGTCCGAAATTGACTTTTCTGAGGTATGGCAGGAATCATACCTGCATACAGTTCCGCTATTGGCATTTTCGGGGGCAATCCCTACAATGCCGCAGGATTTTAAAACCTTTTTGCGTGGACAGTTTAATATTATAATCACCCGCAATTCAAGGCGAATCGGTGAGCACGTGTTTCTGCATAAGCTGTTGACCGAGGCGGGCATTGGCTACACAATAATCAAGGGCTTTGCCTGTTCACTTTATTACCACGACCCGTTGTTGCGTCTTATCGGTGACGTAGATTTTCTTGTTAATCCTGCGGATTTTGATAGGGCAGAGGCCTTGCTTATTGATAAGGGCTTCACACCCTTGAAATCAACAGGGGAAAGCCACAAGGTCTTTTTGTACAAGGGTTGCCGATATGAAATGCATTATGAACCTGCAGGCATTCCCGCAGGCGAAATTGGTTCTATAACAAAAGATCTGTTGCAGGGGGCGGTTTCTTCCGCACATAGCCATACAACAGAATTCGGCACTATAAATGTACCTGACAGATTTCACCACGGATTGATAATTCTTCTTCATATGTGTCATCACCTGAATGGAGAGGGCATAGGCTTACGCCATCTATGTGATTGGGCTGTGTTTGTGAACTCAATGTCACGTGAGGAGTTCTGCGAGTTGTTTGAGGAGTCGTTGAAATCAATCGGCTTGTGGCACTTTGCTTGTGTACTTACTGCGCTCTGTGTCGAATTTTTGGGTTGCAATCCCGAAATATTAACAGAGAAAATTGCAGAAAACTCATTGAAGGCATATATGCTTGATATAATTAAGGGCGGTAACTTCGGTCAGAAGGATGATGACCGTTCTCACCAGGCACTACTGATGTCCCGAGAAAACATCGACGATAAAAAAGAGAACAGTAGCCTTAAAAATTTGTTTTTATCCGCTAACAGAGCTGTATACAAAAATTGGCCGTGGTGTAAAAAAATAAAGTTGCTATTACCCTTGGGGTGGTTGTTCTTCGGTATAAGGTATATTATTCGTTCAATAAATGGCAAAAGACCTGAAATCAATGTAGGAGCGGTGATTTCAGGTGCCCAAGAACGCAAAAGCTTGTATAAGGATTTAAAACTATTTGATACTGATAATGAATAAAAGATGTTTCAGTTATAAAAACTGAAACATCTTTTTGTGTTATTTATAAGTTTTATTTATAAAATTCTTTGTACCATACTGCGAATTTTCTCAAACCATCACGTAATGATGTGGCAGGCTTGAAATCAAAATCGCGCTCAAGTGCAGATGTATCTGCGAATGTTATGGGCACGTCACCGGGCTGCATGGGTACAAGCTCCATGTGAGCATCAAAGTCATAGTCAGAGGGGAGTATGTCGGCATTTACAAGCTCCTCTTTGAGTATGCTTACAAAGTCCATAAGATTTTCGGGACTGTTGTTACCGATGTTATAAACCGCATAGCGTGGGTTGGGAAGCCCCTCTTCACCTGTGCTTTTCTGTGGAGGCTTTTACATAACACTCTTAACACTCTCAACAATATCGTCGATGTATGTAAAGTCGCGTTTGCAGTTGCCGTAGTTGAATATCTGGATTTTTTCACCCTTTATGAGCTTGTTCGTGAAGCCGAAATATGCCATATCAGGTCTG
>JAZRFO010000218.1:0-5743 GCA_045643685.1 Acutalibacteraceae bacterium | reverse complement strand
TGTGGAGCCCGTTTCCTTTTACGAGCCTGTTTACTCAAACGGTGGTGACACCATATATCTTATGGACCAGTTAGGCGACAACGAAAGTGACGGTGACTGGATTGACGAAATCTCAATTAAAGAGGCTTTGAAAAACCTACCACCGAGAGAAAAGAAAATTTTGTCAATGAGATTTATGCGAGGTATGACCCAGACAGAAGTAGCCGAAGAAATCGGAATATCACAAGCACAGGTATCAAGGCTTGAAAAAAGTGCGATTAATACTATAAAGGATAAATAAAAATTCGCAATGCATAATGCGTAATTGAAAGGACAAAGTCGATTGTGAATAATGTTGTTGCGACGCAAAGTCTTGCAGTACAACAACTGAAAAGAATAGCAAGAGAACTCCCCACGACCCCGCCTACAGTGGTGTCCACATCCCTGTTACATCATAGATGAAACAGGGATGATAAACTTCACGTTGCAACAGCTTTACCAAATATAATTTTTATTGCAAAAATGCAGGAATCTTGCTATAATTTAACCAGAAAAATAAAAGCAGGTGATAGTTATGGAAATCAGAGTTTTTGATAAAATCCCCGACGAAGCAAGATTTATCCGTGAAACAGTTTTTCTTGAGGAGCAGGGTTTTGAAAAAGAATACGACGAAAATGACAATATCGCAAAACACATTGTTATTTATGATAACGATGAAGCCATTGCAACCTGCCGTTTTTACTGGGACGATGAGGTTAACTGTTACCACGTAGGGCGAATAGCCGTTTTAAAACCCCACCGTGGCAAGGGTCTTGGTATAAAAATCGTAACAGAAGCCGAGAAGCACATTAAAGAAATGGGCGGTAAAGAGGTCTTCATTTCAGGTCAGGTACAAGTCGTGGAATTTTACGTTAAAAAATTGGGCTACACACAATACGGTGACGTTTATCTCGAAGAAAACAAACCACACGTAGCATTAAAGAAAACTATATAAATAGATTATCATTAACAATCCATGAAGGAGGCGTAGTTATGAAAAACAAGGTTATCGCTATAAGCCGTGAATTCGGTAGTGCCGGTAGAACTGTGGGCAAACTTACCGCGGAGAAATTAGGTATCCCCTGCTACGATCAGGATTTAATACAGAGAATTGCTGAAGAAAGCGGCTTTTGTAAAGAAATAGTAGAAGAAAAAGGCGAATATGCAAACCACGGCAACTGGTTTGCTAACTCTTGGGGTGGCAGAGATTATTACAATCATTCACTTCAGGATGATATCTGGTTTGCACAACGCAAGGTTATTATTGAACTTGCAGAAAAAGGACCTTGTGTAATCGTGGGCAGATGTGCAGACTACATACTCCAGGATACTGCAGACTGTATAAAGGTATTTATTCACGCAGATACCGAAACCCGAGCCGAAAGAATTGTCAAGCAATATGGCGAAAGCAAACAGGCTCCCGAAAGAAGATTGCGCGATAAAGACAAACGACGTGCCGCCTATTACCAGCTTTATACCGATAGAAAATGGGGCGACGTAAAAAACTACGACATAGCCCTTAACACCTCGGTAATTGACATAGAAAAATGCGCGGATATTATCGCCGACTTATACAAATCAAGATAAACTCTGAAACCGATGGTTGATTCTCCCCTACTCAACCATCGGTTTGTAGACTTTCTTTGCCAAAAGGCATAAAATAAATTCGCAAAGAGAAAGGACGTGATTCCTGTGGATCAAATCAAAATCGGAAAATTCATCGCAGAGCGAAGACAAAAAGTTAAGTTAACTCAGGCACAATTAGCCGAAAAACTCAATATTACCGACAGGGCTGTTTCCAAATGGGAAAGAGGAAAATCACTTCCCGATTCATCCATAATGCTTGAATTATGTTCTTTGCTCCAAATCACCGTTAACGATTTATTATCAGGGGAGGTTGTTGCAATGGAGAATCGTAACGAAGAATTAGAAAAAACATTATTGGAAATGGTAAAACAAAAGGAAGAAAGCGATAAAAGATTACTCATGCTCGAATGGGTTATAGGCGCATTATCACTGATTGTTTTGTTAGTACCCATAATAATCGGTTCATATTTACCCATGGAAGAATGGCAACGAATGATTCTTATTTTCTCGGGCTTTATTCCCGCAATTGTGGGCTTTGCTTTCAGCCTCAAAATAGAGCAGATTGCGGGCTATTACGAGTGCAGGGAATGTAAGCACCGCTACGTTCCCACCTATCTGACATTAAATCTGGCACCCCATATAGGCAGAACAAGATATATGAAATGCCCCAAATGTGGTAAAAAATCCTGGCAGAAAAAGGTTATAAGTAAAGATTAACATTATATGTTCCCGCTCGTTAAGAGTGGGAATTTTTATTTTTCACTTGTATCAGATATTTATAAATGATACAATTAACTCACACTAACGGGGTGGTATAAAAATGAGTGTAAAATTATTTTTTCAAGCAATTTTTAAATTCTTATTCGGCATTATTCTTGTAGGAATGTTGGTGTTTCTACCTGCAGGAACCATTAAATTTTTCAACGGTTGGCTTTTAATGGGCGTTCTTTTTGTGCCTATGTTTTTTGCAGGTATTGTAATGATGATAAAAAATCCTAAACTTTTAATAAAGAGGCTTAATGCAAAAGAAAAGCAAAAGGAACAGGATTTGGTTGTAAAGCTCAGTGGACTGATGTTCCTTGCAGGTTTTGTTGTTGCAGGTCTTGATTTTCGTTTTGGTTGGTTCCCCCTACCCTTACCCGTAGTAATAATCGGTGCAGTTTTATTTATATTGGCTTACGTTCTTTATGCCGAAGTAATGCGAGAAAACACCTTCCTTTCCCGAACTATCGAAGTACAAGAAAATCAAAGGGTTATTGACACAGGGCTTTACGGCATTGTGCGTCACCCTATGTACACCGCGACCATAATTTTATTTTTATCAATGCCCCTTGTTCTTGGTTCACTTTTCTCGTTTATAATATTCCTTACCTACCCTTTAATAATTGCAAAGCGAATTAAAAATGAAGAAGAATTATTAGAAAAAGAACTTAAGGGTTATAAGAAATACAAAGAAAAAGTTAAATACCGATTGATACCATTTATCTGGTAAAGCCTGGGGTGATTGTGTGATCAAGCTTGTTGACGCTTACTCCTATAAAGAAGAAATAACGATATTGTTTACCGAATACACCAATATGCTCATAGACGGTGACGAAAAGTTCAGAACTTACCTTGAAATACAGAATTATGACCGAGAGTTGGAAAACCTCCACGAAAAGTACGGTCGTCCATACGGCAGACTGTACCTGGCTTTTTATAAAGAAGACCTTGCAGGTTGCATCGGTTTAAGAAAAATTAATGATACCGCCTGTGAAATGAAAAGACTTTATGTGAAACCCAATTTCCGCAAAAACGGCATCGGTGAATTTCTTGTTAAAAAAATTATTGAAGATGCTAAAGAAATCGGCTATTTACAAATGCGTTTAGATACCCTACCTTTTCTTGACACCGCAACAAAGTTATATAAAAAACACGGATTTTATGAAATCTCCTGTTACAACAACAGTCCTATGGACAACGCAATTTATATGCAATTGGATTTATAAAATTTAAAGAAGGATTAAAAATGATTATTTTAATTACAGGTGCATCCCACACAGGAAAGACTGTACTTGCCCAAAAATTACTCCAAAAATACAATTACCCATATCTTTCAATTGACCATCTTAAAATGGGGTTAATCCGTAGCGGAAATACGAAATTAACACCATTAAGTGATGATTGTGAATTAACCGCATACTTATGGCCCATTGTTCGCGAAATGATTAAAACCGCCATTGAAAATAAACAGAATTTAATTGTTGAAGGTTGCTATATTCCATTTGACTGGACGAAAGATTTCACAAAGGAATATCTTGATAATATCAGGTACTATTGCCTTATAATGAGTAAAGATTACATTGAAAAGCACTTCGACGACATAAAGCAATACGCAAATGTTATTGAAAACCGATTGGACGACACAGATTTTACAATAGCGAATGCAATTAAGGACAATACAGAGTGTTTAAAACTTGCCACAGAGCACGAGGTAAATTACATTCTTATTGATGATAAATATGAGATAGATATATAAAACAAGCTCACAAGCAACGGTTTAAAAACTGTTGCTTTTTGTTTTATTTTAATGATATAATTGCCTTAGTATATAACCTGAAAGGAGTGTCACATTATGGCAAAAGTAAAATGTAAAAAAGCAAAAAAAGTTGTACTTACTGTTTTTTCCGTGATAATAATCCTTGGCATTGTAGTCGCAGGACTCAACTTTTTAGCGTTAAAAAATCTCGTTAAAACAGGAAATGAATACAACAAGGTTGAAATTAAAAAACAACTTATTCCCCAAAAGGATGAAAATGGTTATTGGTATTTCACAACCGACGGAGATTTTAAGATAATGCATCTTACAGACATCCACATCGGTGGCGGATTTCTTTCAAAAACCGTTGATGAAAAAACTATCAACGCAATTGCAACAATGGTAACAAAAGAAAAGCCCGACCTTGTGGTTGCAACAGGAGACATTGCATTCCCTGTTCCATATATGGCAGGTACTTTCAACAACTACAGCGGTGCAAAGGCTTTTGCAAACCTTATGGAAAGCCTTGGTGTTTATTGGACTGTTACATTCGGTAACCACGATGCCGAAGCCTATTCATATTTTGACAGAGAGTCCGTTGCAGAATTTTATTCAAACGAAGAATTTAAGCATTGCTTATTCCAGGCAGGGCCCGAAGATGTTGACGGTTACGGCAACCACGTTATTGAGGTTAAAAACTCACAGGGCATTATCACACAGGCAATGGTTATGATTGATTCTCAGGCATACGTCAACGACAGTATTATCGAAAGCATAAAAGGTACTTACGACAACATACATCCCAATCAGGTTGAATGGTACGAAAAGGAAATCAACCGAATGAACGCCGAAAACGATAAAACCATAAAATCAATTCAAGGTGACGAAAACGGTGGTCTGTACGAACAGTATGGTACGGTAAAAACTCTTGCATTTTTCCATATACCTTTGGTAGAAATGAACGATGCCTGGACTGAATTCCGTGAAAATAACTTTAAGGACACTGATAATTTCAAATACATTGAAGGTATAATCGGAGAAGGCGGAAGACAAATTTACTGCGGTTTAGGTGAAGACGAACTTTTTGAAAAAATGCTTGAACTCGGCTCAACAAAGGCAATGTTCAACGGACACGACCATATTAACAACACCACCTTCGAGTACAAGGGCATCACTTTCAGTTACGGTTACAGTATCGACTATTTTGCATACTCCGGCATTGATAAACAAGGCTCTCAAAGAGGTTGCACAATGGTTACCTGTAAACCCGATACTACGTTCAATATCGACAAATACAATTATTATTCCGACAGATACGACCTTGACAGTTTCACCCGTGAAGAAGTAACAATGCAGTTTGAGGATGTAACATATCAGGTACTGCCCCAATAACAACACTAAATAAAAACAAGAGGTCAATCGACCTCTTGTTTTTTGCTTTTTAAGAATTATTCTCCGTTATATGTTTTACACATTCTTTTACTCTTTGTTTCGTTTTCAAACCCTTCAAGATACTCGTCCGCTTCTTCTCTTGATTTAAAGATTATTATATCTTTTCCCTCTTTGTATTTTTCGAGTAAAGCATACATCTTCGGCAAAGTTGTTTGTGGGAATTCATTT
>JAZRFO010000217.1:0-6998 GCA_045643685.1 Acutalibacteraceae bacterium | reverse complement strand
TACCCCGACTTATACAAAATTTTTATTTTGTATAAGTGGAACTATTAGAAAGGAAAGGTGCTATTTATGAAAAAAGATGAATTTATTTATATATTCCCTTCCTATGTGGTGGATTTTCTTAACTATTACAGTGTTATTAAGAACAGGTCAGACCTTACTGTTGTGGAGTATGCAACGGATTTACAGACCTTTTTCAGGTTTTTAAAGGTTATCCGTGGTAAGGTTTCAAAAGAAACTCCCTTTAATGAAATAGAAATCAAGGATTTGACCTTACAGGAAATTGCATCCGTTTCACTCAGTGATGCATATATGTTCCTTGTTTACTGCAAGGACAACCGCGGTAATAACGAACGTACCCGTGCACGTAAAGCCACAACTCTCAGAAATTTTTATAAATTCTTAACCGTACAGAAAAAGCTTATTGATGAAAACCCTTTACAGGAGCTTGACTCACCTAAAATTAAAAAGACCTTACCCAAGTATCTTACCCTTGACGAAAGTATTGCCCTTTTAAACGCGGTTGACGGCAAATTCAAGGAACGTGACTACTGTATCATTACTTTGTTTTTAAACTGCGGTATGCGTCTTTCAGAGCTTGTTTCACTAAATCTTTCGGATATCCGCAGTAATAATACCCTTGTGGTAACAGGTAAAGGTAACAAAGAACGCACCGTCTATTTAAACGATGCGTGTATAGATGCTATTAACGCCTACCTACCCTACCGCCCTGTTGATGGTGTAAAAGATAAGGACGCGTTGTTTATAAGCCGTCAGAAGACCAGAATAAGCCCTAAAACAGTGCAGTTCGTGGTTAAAAATACCCTTGAAAAAGCGGGACTTTCAGGCAGAGAGCTTTCCACCCATAAATTAAGACACACGGCGGCTACTCTTATGTACCAACACGGCGATGTAGATGTTCTGGCTATTAAAGAGATTTTGGGTCACGAAAGCCTCAGTACCACCCAGATTTATACTCATATTATGGATGAGCAACTTAAAAATGCGGCGGCGGCTAACCCATTAAGTGGTTTGAAAGCACCCAAAAGACCTGAAATCGCCCTTGAAACCCCCTCAGGCGAAGTTGAAGAAGCCTGAGAACATTTTAAAGCACACGGTTGATGCAAGTGCCCCTAATACCAGTGGTAAACACATTATAATGTACTTCAACGTATACTCTTTAAGAAGTTGGTTTTTGGCTACGTCACAACCGTAATTACCGAATAAATAAAAGAAAATATTATTACATACTTTTGTACTTTCGCAGCAGCAACAAACCAAGGTTGCTGCTGTTATTGCGTAACAAGGGATATCAACCAAAAGGCAAAATAGCAAGCCTTTAAGCCCGAAGCTTATAAAAAATTCACCTGTTACCGCACCGCAACACATACCAAAGCCCACTAAAATCAACCATATAAACGGAAAACCCACCGCAGACAAGGAACACAGATAATTTAAGAAAAACAAAAGTAACAGACAAAGAAAAACAAAACAGAAATCGGTTAAAAAGCTGTTGCATTTTTTAGCATTCACATGCTTTACAAGTAAATCCGAAAAAAATCTGTTAAAGTCGTCCCCTGCATTTTTTATAAGTAAAACACCTATAATCACACCGCATAGAAACAGGGTGAAATATATTATTAATTTATAGTCAAAATTAATTTTTATGTTTGGTCTGATGTTCTTTGTTTTGATTATTACACCTTTTTTAAACATATAATATTCCCCTTTATTTTACTGCTAAATTGCCGCCTAAAAATCCCGGTATAAGGCACAAAGGCACAAGCAAGAGAATATTGACGGATATATTAAACTTCATTAAAACAAGGCTTAAAATCAAAATTACGAGCATATAAGCCCCTGAGGAAATAAGCCCCTTTATAAATCCCCTGCCCGTAATTTTTTTAGATGCATTATATCCGCACAAAAAGGCACCAAGAGCCACAAAAAGGTAGACTAAATAGAAGAAAAAGCTACTTTTCGGTGATTTTAACACCATAAACGCACACATAGTAAGTCCGTTAAGGAAAATAAGTAGTCCTTTTATAACCGAAAAGGCATACAAAGTGGGAACATTGTAATTTTTATTTGATAATTTTTTAGTTTTTATAATTTTAGGCATAAAAATCCTCCGCACATCTTTTTGTATAAGATATGCGGAGTTCAATTTAAATATAACGATTATTCGTTTGTTTCGTCAACAGCTTCTTTAACTGTTTCGTCAACCTTTTCATCAGCAATGTTTTTAACTTTTTTGCTGAATTTTTTCTTTTTGCCGTTTACTGCAGCATCAATAGCATCCTGCTCGCCTTTTGCTTTTTTAGCATCGGCAGCAGCTTTTCTTTCTGCTTCCATACGAGCATTTGCAGTGTCGTTAGTCTGGATAGCCCAACGCTGGAAACGCATTTTAACTCTGTCTGCACCAGTTTCGATAACGATGCTGTCTTCTTTAACTGTAACAACACGACCCATAATACCGCCGATTGTAGTAACCTCGTCACCAATCTGGATAGAATCACGCATTTCCTGTTCTTCTTTTTGTTTTTTCTTCTGAGGACGAATCATAAGGAAGTACATAGCAACTGCCATTACGACAATCATAATGATACCGCCAAAAGAACCGCCTTTACCGGCTGCTGCACCCTCAGCACCTGCCTGAGCACCGCCACCCAATATACCACCAAGAAGATCTGAAAATAAAGGTGTAAAATTCATATTAAAATCCTCCAAAAAAATTCATACCCGTACATTATAACTGTTAACTTATAAATATACAAGTGTTTTTTAAAATTTAATCTTTTATTTATATTCTTGTGTCGAGTAAATCAACATATTTGTTCTTAAAGTCGTTAAATGTGCCGTTGTCAAGCTCATCACGGATGCGTTTCATAAGATTATTGTAGAAATAAAGGTTATGGGTAACGGCTAAGCGCATTGCGAGAATCTCTTTAGCTTTGAAAAGATGGTGCATATATGCCCGTGAGAACTTCTGACAAGTAGGACAGTTACAGTTAACGTCAATGGGAGTATCATCCTTGGCATACTTTGCGTTATTGAGGTTGATAATACCATTCCAAGTGAAAAGATGTCCGTGACGGGCGTTACGGCTCGGCATTACGCAGTCAAAAAGGTCAACACCGCGACTTACCGCCTCAATAATATTACCGGGTGTACCTACACCCATAAGGTAACGGATTTTATCCTTGGGCGCAAAGGGTTCAACGGCAGAAATAATACGGTACATATCCTCTTTAGGCTCACCTACTGCAAGACCGCCGATTGCATAACCATCAAGGTCGAGTTCTGCAATAATTTTCATATGCTCAACTCGTAAATCGTCAAAGGTTGCACCCTGATTTATACCGAAAAGAAGCTGATTTTTATTAAGGGTATCGGGTAGATTATTAAGTCTTTCCATCTCGTTTTTGCAACGAATGAGCCAACGTGTAGTTCTTGCAATGGACTCTTTGGCATATTTATATTCTGCGGGATTTTTAACGCACTCGTCAAAAGCCATAGCTATAGTGGAGCCAAGGTTGGACTGAATCTGCATACTTTCCTCGGGACCCATAAAAATCTTCTTACCATCAATGTGGGAGTTAAAGGTAACCCCTTCTTCTTTGATTTTGCGAAGTCCTGCTAATGAGAACACCTGAAAACCGCCACTATCCGTAAGAATGGGACCGTTCCAACCTGTGAATTTATGAAGACCACCTAATTCACGGATAAGCTTGTCACCCGGTCTTACGTGTAAATGATATGTATTACAGAGCTGAACCTGACAGTCAATATCCTTTAAATCGTAGGCAGAAAGACCGCCCTTGATAGCACCGCAAGTAGCAACGTTCTGGAATGCAGGTGTCTGCACGGTACCGTGAACTGTATGAAATTCACCTCTACGGGCATTGCCCTCGGTTTTTAATAATTTGAACATATTTGTAACCTCGTAATTTATTTAAACTAATGAATAATGAATGATGAATAATGAATAGTGAAGAATTTTGGGGAAACTTCGTTTCCGAGAATTATAACGCTTCGCATAGCATGAAAATATTAAAATCGTGCCGAAGGCACCCTTAATTATTCATTATTCAATATTCACTGTTCATTCTTCATTATTATAATATTATCATACAATCGCCGAATGAGAAAAATCTGTATTTTTCATCAACTGCTTCTTTGTATGCGGTCATTGTTTTATCGTAGCCGTAAAATGCACTTACGAGCATAATCAAAGTGTTTTCGGGTAAATGGAAGTTGGTAAGTAAACCGTCAATGCACTTGAATTTGTAGCCGGGATAAATGAAGATATCAGTGTTTCTGTCATCCTCGCGGATTTCACCACAGAAGGTTGCGGCACTTTCAAGTGTACGGCAGCTTGTGGTACCAACGGCTATTACCCTACCGCCATTTTTCTTGGTTTCATTAATTAAATCGGCGGTTTCCTTAGGCAAATGGTAGTGCTCCGAGTGCATATGATGGTCTTCGATTTTATCTGCCTTAACGGGTCTGAATGTACCAAGACCAACGTGGAGAGTAACGTAGCCGATGTTGACACCCTTTGTCTTTAATTTTTCAAGAATTTCATCAGTAAAATGAAGTCCTGCGGTAGGTGCAGCAGCAGAGCCGAGCTCCTTGGAATAGACTGTCTGGTAACGTTCTTTATCCTCTAATTCCTCAGTAATATAATGGGGCAAGGGCATCTGACCGATTTTATCAAGGATGTTGAAAATATTATCGCTTTTATCGTAAGAGAAACGAACAATTCTGTTACCGTTATCAAGAACCTCTGTTACCTTTGCTTCAAGAATACCGTTACCGAAGGTAAACTCCGCACCCTCTTTGGCACGTTTACCAGGTCCTGCAAGAGTTTCCCATAAATCGGTTTCAATCTGATTAAGAAGCAAAAACTCAACGTTAGCCCCTGTTTCCTTTTTTACACCGTAAATACGAGCAGGTAAAACTCTTGTATTATTCAGGATTAAGCAGTCACCCTTTTTGAAATAATCAAGTATATCATAAAAGTGCTTATGCTCGATTTCGTTATTGTTTTTTAAAAGAACCATCATACGTGAGTGGTCCCTTGGTTCAAGGGGATGTTGGGCAATTAATTCCTCGGGCAAATGGTAAAAAAAGTCAGATTTGTTCATAATTCTCCCTTTGTTTCCTTAATGTGTACTAAAAATTATATATAATTACAATTGACTTAATTGATATATAATGATAAAATTCTAATGTTAAAAGCGGATATATTATAATCTATTTATATTCCAATTACAAGTGTTTTTTATTACGGAGGTACACTTATGAAAAAGTATAAAGTTGGTATCATCGGCGCAACAGGTATGGTTGGCCAGAGATTTGCTCTTTTACTCGCTGAGCACCCCTGGTATGACGTAACTGTTCTTGCCGCAAGCTCACGTTCTGCAGGTATGAGCTACAAAGAGGCTCTTGGTGACCGTTGGTGTATGGATGAACCCACACCCGCAAAATACCTTGATATGCCCGTTCTCGATGCAGAAAAGGATATTGAAAAAATCGCAGCAAGTGTTGACTTCGTTTTCTGCGCAGTTAACCTTAGCAAGGACGAAACAAAACTTCTTGAAGAAAAATACGCAAAGGCAGAATGCCCCGTTGTTTCAAACAACAGTGCTCACCGTATGACTGCAGACGTTCCCATGGTTGTTCCGGAGCTTAACCCCGAACACATTGAAATCATCAAAGCACAGAGAGAGCGTCTTGGCACAAAACGTGGCTTTATTGCAGTTAAATCCAACTGCTCACTTCAGTCCTACGTTCCCGCACTTTTCCCCCTTCACGACAAATACACTGTTAAGGACGTTGTTGTTTGTACTTATCAGGCTATTTCAGGTGCAGGTAAAACATTCGAAAGATGGCCCGAAATGGTTGACAACGTAATCCCCTTCATCGGTGGCGAAGAAGAAAAGAGCGAAAAAGAACCCCTTAAACTCTGGGGTAAAATCGAAGGAAATGAAATCGTTTCTGCTACTGAACCCCACTTCACTGCTCAGTGTATCCGTGTTCCCGTTTCTGACGGTCACATGGGCGCAGTTTTCGTACGTTTTGAAAACAAACCCGCAAAAGAAGATATGATTGAAATGTGGAAGAATTTCAAAGGCAGAGCTCAGGAGCTTGAACTCCCCTCTGCACCCAAGCAGTTCCTTCACTATTTTGAGGAAGATAACTGTCCTCAGACTAAGCTTCACAGAAACCTTGAAAACGGTATGGCAGTTTCTATCGGCAGACTTCGTGAAGATACACAGTACGATTACAAATTCGTTTGCCTTGCACACAACACCTTAAGAGGTGCTGCAGGCGGCGCAGTTCTTCTTGCAGAACTCCTCTGCGCAGAAGGATACATGGACTAATTCATAACTCAGAATTCGTAATTGAGTGTAATGGGCTGTTAATAATTTTGTTTTTACTAAACCAAAAATTAAAAGTTGATGTTCATTAGGCAAAAAATTAGAAGATAACGTCAAGGTGCAAACGGCTGAAATAACAGCGGAATAACACTCAGTTATCTTCTATAACCAGTCTATCACAATTAATATCTAAAATCAACCTTAATTACGCATTAAGCATTACGAATTATGCATTATTAATATCTGGGGTGATTACTTTGAAAAAGCCTATCTTTACAGGTTCGGGTGTTGCTATTGTTACACCCTTTACCGGGGACGATTTAAAAATCAATTTCTCTCTTTTTGAAGAAATTTTAGAGCACCAGATACAAAACGGGACAGATGCAATTATTGTTTGCGGTACAACAGGCGAAAAATCAACTCTCGTTTATGATGAGCATGTTGAGGCCTTACGTTTTGCTGTTGAAACCGTAGGTAAACGTGTTCCTGTTATTGCAGGAACTGGCAGTAACGACACAAGACACGCGGGTATGCGCTCAAATGACGCGGAGCGCGTCGGTGTTGACGGTCTTCTGAAGGGTACACCCTATTACAATAAAGCAACACAGGATGGAC
>JAZRFO010000216.1:0-5494 GCA_045643685.1 Acutalibacteraceae bacterium | reverse complement strand
AAAAATGTAAGAAAAAATCATAAACAATCCCTTATTCAAAAAAGGCTTTGAAATACGCTACTGTATGATTGCGGCACTTTGTACTGCGGCAATTATGACGGTTGTTTATTTCTGCTATGATTTAGCACCTTTCGGTGACGTAACAATTCTCAGAATGGACCTTTACCATCAGTACGGTCCCCTCTTTGCAGAATTGTACGAGCGTGTCACTGATTTTGATAGCTTACTCTATTCCTGGAATTCTGGTGGCGGTAGCTCATTTTTAGGTAATTTCTACAACTACCTTTCCTCACCCCTTGCGATAGTTATGATTTTATTCGGTCATAAGAATATGCCCGAGGCAATTGCAACAATGATTTTCCTTAAAGCCGCTATTGCCTCTTTCACATTCTCTTATTACCTCACCAAAAAGAACAAGGTTTACTCACCCCTTGTTTCTGCATTCGGTGTACTTTACGCTTGTAGCGGTTATTTTATCGCTTACTACTGGAACGTAATGTGGTTGGATTCTTTCTACCTTTTCCCCTTGGTAATGTTGGGTATTGAATACCTTATAAACCACAGAAAGATGAAGTTATACACCATAACATTGGCACTTACCATACTCACAAACTACTATATGGGTTATATGGTGTGCATTTTCTCCGTCCTTTACTTCATATACACTTACTTCTCACAACACAATGCCTCCGACACTTATTTCGGAAGACTTGCAAACCGCGAAAAAGGTATAAAAGGCTTCTTTAGTTGGGGCTACAATAATCTTCGCAACAACAAATTAGTTGATAGCGGTGCACGTTTTGCCTTTGCTTCATTAAGCGCAGGTATGCTTGTTGCATTCGCCCTTATCCCCGTTTATTTCATTCTTAAAAGTTGCTCTGCAACCTCAGGCACATGGCCTCAGGAATTCAAAACTTATTTCTCAATATTTGATTTCCTTGCAAACCACCTTGCATATCTTAACCCAACCATAAGAAGTAGTGGCACGGACGTTTTACCCAATATTTACTGTGGTGTTATTACAGTAATGCTCGTACCCCTGTATATTTTCTCAAAGAAAATCTCACTCAAAGAAAAGATTTTCAGCGTGGGTATTTTAGGTGTAATGTTCGCAAGCTGCTACACAAACTTCCTTAACTATATCTGGCACGGCTTCCATTTCCCCAACGATTTACCCTACCGTTTTTCATATATGTACTCATTCCTTCTTCTCATTTTTGCCTTCAAGGCACTTATGAATATTAAGGAATATACCACTCGTCAGATTATAGGCGTAGGTGCTGCTACAATCTTCTTTGTAATTCTTGTTCAGGAAATCGGCTCAAAGAACTTCAGTGAAATCGGTGTATGGATTTGTGTTGCATTCATCGGCATTTACTGTCTTGCCCTTGGTATTCTTAAAAATGACAAGTATCCTGCTCTCGCGGCGGCGGCACTTGTGCTTTGTTCAGTATGTGCGGAATACACAGTTGCAAACACCAACAATTACAGTATGGACCAGACCAAGACCAACTTTGTAGGCGATTATGATAATTTCCAGGATATAAAATCACAGATTGATGAATACGAGGGTAACGAAAACTACCGTATGGAGCTTACCTCGTTAAGAGCAAGAATGGACCCCTGTTGGTACAACTACAATGGTGTTTCAACATTCTCATCAATGGCTTACGAAAAGGTTTCAAATATGCAGTCCCACCTTGGTATGTTCAGTAACTACATCAACAGTTACACCTACCACAGACAGACTCCCGTTTACAACGCATTCTTTGCCCTTGACTATATTGTAGATAACAACACAGGTTCAAAAACTGAAATGAACCCCGAGCTTTACAAGGAAATTGCGTCAGTTGACAAATACACCGCTTACGAAAACCGCTATCAGTTACCCATTGCTTTCCGCGTAAACCCCGATATACTCCAATGGTCACACGATAACGTTAATCCCTTCGAAGTACAAAGCTCACTTTTCGGCTCATCAACAGGCATACACACAGTTTACAACGATATGGAAATGACTTCCGTTTCGGGTAACGGAGTTGATTGTAACGACCTTTCATTCAGTGATTCAGGTTATTATCCCTACACAGTAACAGAAACTGTTGCACCCTCTGTTTCATTTGAACTTAAGGTTAAGGAAAGCGGCAACGGATATCTTTACCTTAAATCAAGCAACAATGATATCAGTGCAATTACCGTTTCACTTCCCGATGGTACTGCGGTTTCACAGAACATTGACACCAAACCCCATATTCTTGACCTCGGATACCTTAAAGCAGGTGAAACAGTTCAGATTTACGCACCCTTCACCGAAGCAAAAGAAGGTTATATGTACCTTTTCGGAGTAACTCTTGACCTCCCTGAATTCGAAAAAGGCTATACTCAGCTCCAAAAAGACTCTCTTAACGTAACTGAGTTTGATGATACAGTTATAAAAGGTACAATAAATGCTTCACAGAATGGTATTCTTTACACCTCCATAAACTACGACAAGGGTTGGTCAGTTTATATTGACGGTGAAAAAGTACCCGAAGAAAGCATTTACGATTTAGGTGACAATGCCCTTTTAGGTGTGGATATAACCAAGGGTGAGCACACCGTAACCTTCAAGTACACTCCTCGCGGAATGTATGTTGGTATTGCAGTTTCAGTTATCACTTTAATTCTTCTTGTTCTTCTATGCTTCGTTACAAAAGCAAAGATATTCAAATTTAATCCTCCCATTTACGTTGAGGAAGAAACAATAGTTGAACCTGTTGATATTATGGAAATCAGCAAAGAACTCGAGGTTGAGGAAGAACCAGAAAACGAAACAGACGAAAACCAGTAATCGAGGGATTTATATGTTCGCTAAAATAAAAAGCATAGGTCTTTTAGGTCTTGAGAGTTATATGGTGGATGTTGAGCTCAACATTTCAGGCGGCAAGCACGCCGTTGAAGTTGTTGGGCTTCCCGACACGGCAGTAAGTGAAGCGCGTGACAGAATTATTGCCGCCATTCACAACTCGGGCTATGAAATGCACCTCACGTCACATCACACCTTTAACCTTGCCCCCGCTGACCGAAAAAAAGAAGGTTCACTCTATGATTTGCCCATGGCGGTTGCGGTGCTTTCTGCTACAAGGCAGATTAACGGTAATTATAAAGAAGCCGTTTTTATCGGCGAACTTTCCCTCTCGGGTGAAATAAAAGCCGTAAAGGGTGTTCTGCCCATGGTAATGGCGGCTAAGGATGCAGGAATTAAAGACATTTATCTCCCTTACGATAACGGCGACGAAGCCTCTGTAATAGATGGCATAAACATCTATGCTGTTAAAAGTCTTAAGGCACTCGTTGACCATATTAACGATTTTGAAAAATTAAAGCCCGTTGATTTAAAACCCTTCAAACATTATGAAATCCCCGATTTTTTACCCGATTTTAAAGACGTAAAGGGTCAGTTTGAAGTAAAACGTGCTCTCGAGGTTGCCGCTGCAGGTGGCCACAACGTTATGATGATAGGCCCTCCCGGTTCGGGTAAAAGTATGCTCGCTAAACGCATACCTACAATTCTTCCCGATATTACCGTTGACGAGGCTCTTGAAACCACTAAAATTTACTCCCTTGCAGGTGGTCTTACAAAGGATAAGCCCATAATAAACTACCGTCCTTTCAGAGCACCCCACCACACAGTATCACCTGTGGGTCTTTCGGGCGGCGGTACCATACCAAAACCCGGTGAAATATCTCTCGCGCACAATGGAGTACTGTTTCTTGATGAGCTTCCCGAGTTTTCACGCAACACTATGGAGGTTTTAAGACAACCTATGGAAAATGGTACAATTACCATTTCCCGCGCTTCTTGTGCTCTCACGTATCCTTGCTCGGTAATGCTTATTTGTGCTATGAACCCATGTCCCTGCGGATATTTCGGACATCCTACAAGGAACTGCTCCTGTCCCAACGGTGCCCCTGCAAGATACTTATCGAAAGTATCAGGTCCATTACTTGACAGACTGGATATACATATTGAAGTCCCACCCGTTGATTACAACCAACTTTCCGATAGCGAGTCGGGTGAACCCTCCGCGGCAATCCGCGAAAGAGTTAATGCGGCACGAAAAATACAGTTGGAGCGATTCAAGGGTACGGGTGTATCCTGTAACGCAAAAATGACCTCCGCACTTACGAGGAAATACTGTGTACTTACTGAGGATGCGGCTAAAATTCTTGAAAACTCCTTTGAGAAATTAGGCTTATCCGCACGTGCCTATGATAAAATCCTGAAAATTGCAAGGACCATTGCAGACCTGGATAATTCAGAGAATATCGAAACACGCCACATTCTTGAAGCAATACAGTACAGAGCCCTTGACAGAAAATTCTGGAAAGCATAAAAAAAGCCCTTCGTTTTAGTTTCAAAACGAAGGGTAATTTTTTATATTCCGAAGAATTCTTCTTCAAGCATTGCGCAGATGCAATGGTAAACAGGTAAGGTATACTCTTGGATAATAAAGGTTTGCGCGGAGGGTAATTTTATTGTACAGTCTGCAATTGCAGAAATTTTACTGTCCCTTTCCCCTGTGAATGCCACACATTTACCGCCTTTCGCCTTTGCGGTAATAACACCGTTTAATACGTTGGTTGAATTACCCGAAGTGCTTAAGGCAATTAAGGTGTCGCAGGGGTTCATATACGTATATATCTGTTGTGCAAAAACTAAATCCGGTGAACAGTCATTTAAAAATGCGGTCATAAGCCCCGACTGACTTACAAGGGATATGGCCGGTAAGCCCTTTTGCAGTCCCCTTGCTATATTAGTACCATTGTGTTTTTCAAAGGCTTTTACTTCATTTTCATTGAGTTTTCGTGGTAGAAGAAAACCTTTCATAAGTTCCCCTACTATGTGCTCACAATCAGCGGCACTTCCGCCGTTACCGCACACAAGGACTTTACCGTTGTTTTTATAGGTTTCTTCTAATATGAGATAAGTTTTTTCCATATCCCCTTTTACACACTCAAGGTCGGGATATCTAGATATAAGATTTTCTAAAATTTTATATGTACTGTCTTTCATTTTTCTACCTCAGAACAACACGCCCAAAGCTGCATAATCACCTATACTGTCGCCTAACTGAGCGGGTATTATTTTGCAGACTTCACTATTACAGTCAAGGGCTTCTTCTTTAATAACCTTTTTAATCAAAGGAGTAAAAAACTCCTGATTCCTTTCAAAAATACTTCCTATTACTATTGCCTCGGGATTCAAAATATCAATAATCACCGATAGACCTCTACCTAAATACTCGGCACATTTCTCATAAACCTCAATGGCAAAAGCATCGCCCTCATACATAGCCTCGGCAACATTCTTGGCGTTGAGTTTTTCCAAATCTGCTTCGTTTTCAAACAAAGTGCTTTTCTTATTATTTTGAAGATAGTATCTGGCGGTAAGTATGGCAAGATTTCTTATGCCTCCGCCTGAGCAAAAGCCCTCAAAGGAGCCTTTTTTACC
>JAZRFO010000215.1:0-2893 GCA_045643685.1 Acutalibacteraceae bacterium | reverse complement strand
AACGGAAATAACTTCAACGATAGTGACGGTAATCAGCAGAACTTCACAAACCTTGTTATTTGCTATGCAGACAAATCAAGCTTAGGTGACAAAAAGGGCAGAATTTCATTCGACCTTTCAGAAGGTAACGGCGTATACGTTTCAAACGGAACATATCAGGAAATCACTTGGGAAAAGGGCGATTACTCAGATATGATGAAATTCTATGACGCAGACGGCAACGAACTTGCCCTCAACTCAGGCAGAACATATATCGGCATTGTAGCATCATCAAGAGAAAGTGAATGTACAATATCATAAGAAAAAACTCCCTGTTTAACAGGGAGTTTTTTAGTTAGGAATGAGGAATGAGGAGTGAGGAGTTAAGGGGCACTTCGTGCCGATTTTATGATGCTGACGCAGTCCCGATAATTTTGCATTCTGAATTCTGCATTTTGCATTAAAAAACGACCTCAAATGAGGTCGTTTTTTACCATTCAAATTCGGGTCTTGGGTTGTCCACGTACTGTGCGGCTTTTAAAAGGAACAACCTGACAGGTTCGATTTTTTTAACGTAGAACATAAGCAAATCTGAAAATTCTTCGAAGACACCTATATCCTCGTCGGGAATAAAATAAATCATTTCCCAATTTTTGTGTTTGATGTACTCTGCCGCAGGGTCATCTGCCGAAAATCCTCGGGGCATGGTTTTTAATTTATCCCCTCCAAGGGTCAAACCGCTTTTGTCGAGAGCTTCACAAAGTTCATCGTAATGAAGGGAAATATATTTTCTTATATTATTCATTTTGGTTGTGGTTTCACACCAAAGACCTGTACCGAAGCAAGATCCACCGGGTGTAACGCACAAAAAATAGCCGATGGGAAGCCACGATTTTCTATCGGCGGCGATATATGCTCTGAAAGAGGGATTATAGGGCGGTCCGTTTTTGTGAAATCGCATATCCCGTGCTATACGGTACATCCACTCTCTGGGTTCCATATACATAATGGATTTACCAATATCGGGTGCTTCCTCGCTTAGTTTAAACCTGAACATATCAAGAAAGGCAAGGAAATCCTTGCGCGCAACCTCATATTCACCGTGGTTATTATGAAACCACGTGCGGTCGTTATTTGCACGAAGGTCACCTGAATATTTTAAAATATTTTGAAAATTCATTTCAACGCTAATTGGTATCACCTGTTCATAAAATTTTATTCAATTAAATTTATCATAGTAACCTATAAATTGCAATATAATATTGACAAGAAACGTACATTTAAAGTAAAATTATTATATAAATTATATAACAAAGAGGTTATTTCCTATGGCAGTTTTTAAACCCTTTAAAGCATTAAGACCCACCCCCGAATACGCTTCAAAAGTAGCGGCTCTCCCCTACGACGTTATGAATAGCGAAGAAGCCAAAGCAATGGTTGAGGGTAACCCCTACTCATTTTTGCACATTGACAAAGCAGAGATAGATTTACCCGAGGGCACTTATTTATACAGTGACGAGGTTTACGCTAAAGCGGCGGACAACCTTAAGAAATACGAATCAGACGGCATTTTAAAGGCGGACGAAACACCTTGCTTTTACGTTTACCGTCAGATAATGAACGGCAGAGAGCAAACAGGTCTTGTTGGTTGCGCGGACGTTGACGATTATATCAACAACCGTATCAAAAAGCACGAGCTTACCCGTGCTGACAAAGAGGCGGACAGAATCCGCCATGTTGACACCTGTGATGCTAACACAGGCCCTATATTCCTTTGCTACAAAGGCGAAAGCGAGATTGACACAATAATAAACGAATATAAAAAAGGCACCCCTGTTTACGATTTCGTTACTGACGATGGTATTGCAAATACAGTATGGGTTATTGATGATTCCGCTGTTTGCGAAAAGCTCTCCGCGTTACTCTCCGAGGTTGGTGATTTCTACATTGCGGACGGACATCACCGTTGTGCATCGGCGGTAAACGTTGCAAAAATGCGTCGTGAACAGAACCCCGACTACAATGGTACAGAGGAATTCAACTTCTTCCTTGCGGTTCTTTTCCCTGCTGAAAGCCTTGAAATTATGGACTATAACCGTGTTGTGAAGGACTTAAACGGCAACACAAAGGAAGAGTTTATTGAAAAAATCTCTGCTGTATTCACAGTAGAAAAAGCACCTTGCGACGGTGCTTACCATCCCGAAACCAAACACACCTTCGGTATGTATCTTGATAACGAATGGTATAAGCTTACCGCTAAAGAGGGCACATTTGATGAAAACAATCCCGTTGACCAGTTGGATGTTTCTATTTTACAGAAAAATCTTTTAACACCCATTCTTAATATCGGTGACCCGAGAACGGATAAACGCATTGACTTTATTGGCGGTATTCGTGGTTTAGGTGAGCTTGAACGCAGAGTTTCGGAAGATATGGAACTTGCATTCTCAATGTACCCCACCACCCTTGACGACCTTATGGATATTGCGGATGCAAATATGATAATGCCACCCAAATCCACTTGGTTCGAACCCAAGCTTTTAAGCGGTTTATTCATTCACAAACTTGAATCCAAATAAAAATTATGCCCCTTGATTATTGAAATCAAGGGGCATTTTATTGTTAAATCAATTCAATTATTTAATTACTGCTTCTTCCCAGCTATCATAGGGGTCGATACCGAAGATTTTAGCAACTGTGGGTGCAACGTTTGCAAGGCCGAATGAACCTTCCTTCATTTCATATGCATTTTTGCTGTAAATGATGAAGGGTACTTCGTTAAGAGAGTGAGCGGTTCTTGCAGCGATGTTGCCTTTTTTGTCTTTTTCAAGCATTTCGTCTGCATTACCGTGGTCCGCAGTAATAAGAACTGTTACACCGAGTTTATCTGCAACCTTAAGAACTCTTGCAAGGC
>JAZRFO010000214.1:0-3514 GCA_045643685.1 Acutalibacteraceae bacterium | reverse complement strand
AAAAAAACATTAACCCCCGATTATCTCGCGATAATCGGGGGTTTAACATTAATTTAATTAATCAATATCATCAGACTTACCGTCTGCATCGGGAATTTCCAATTCGTTTTCGTTTTTACGAAGGAATTTGTGTGTTACGCCCTCTGCATTATATGAGCTTACTGTTTTATCAAAAAATGCTTTTACAGTGTAGGTGTACTCAACACCCTCTGTAACATTTTCATCAACGTACTCATTGCCGTTTCTTACAGTAGCAATTCTTGTCCAGTTCTTTTCACCGGGCGCCTTACGGTAGAGGTAATAACCTGAAACACCTGACACACTCTCCCATTGGATTGCAAGACCATCATCAACGCTCACAACTGACGTAATTTCAGGAGTTTTAATATGCTTGAGTGTTAAACCGCTTTCAAAAGCACTGAGAGAGTTTTTTAACACAGCTCTTACTGTATAGGTGTAAGTAACTTCGTTCTGAACTTTCTTATCGTTATAGGTCGTACCTTTGATAACTCCCAGATATGTCCATCCTTTATCTGCTGTGGCACGTCTGTAAACTCGGTAGCCTGTAGCACCCTTTACACTGTTCCACTTTAATGAAATGCCGTCTTTGGTATTCTGTACGCTTTTAAGAACGGGGGTATTCACAAAACTGATACAAACACCCGTTGCATCGTAACAGCCCACGGATGAGCCTGACACACCTCTTACTCTGTATTTGTAAGTTTTACCGCTTTCTACGTTAGTGTCGGTGTAAGTTGTTGTAGTGCCTTTTATAATAGCGTACCTTGCCCATTTACTTCCATCCACACTACGATAAAGGTAGTAGCTTGTCGCTGCTGTATTCTTGTCCCATACTAACTTTACACCCTTGGTTGTGGCAGAAATTGATGTAAAGGCAATTTTATCAACAAAAACATACTCTGCCGAGGGTTTAAAGCCACTAATTGTTTTATTGTTACAAGCTCTTACTGTGTAAACATAAGTTTTGCCGTTTTTAGCAGTGGTATCAGTATAGGTAGTAGTTTTTATGTTTTTATATACAGACCATTTACCACCGGGCTGTTTACGGTAAACGTTATATGAATCCGCGAATTTTACCGCATCCCATTTAACCTCAACACCCTTTGCGGTACCCGTAATGCTTTTTACCTCAGGGGTTTTAAGTGTATCGCCATTATCAATACTGATTGAGTATATTGTCCAGTTATCCGAACCGCAATGTCTGTAAGTGTAGGTCTGTTTTTTGCCGTTATGGGCTTTGTTGTGGGCATAGTCCTGAATGTAGCCGCCACCGTTAACACCATTGCAAAGAACTACGTGTTCAAAATTATCGCACACGTTGCAATAATAGAAAATAGGGTCGCCTTTTTTAACTTTACCCTCGTTATCCGACATTCTTATACTGCCGCTTTTTCCGTTTGTAAGAGTGAGTTTATATGATTTGCCGTACTCTTTTGCTAAAAGCTCGTTATAGAGGTCTACCACGCGCATTGCGTAAGCATCCACACCGCCGTAATTAAGACATTCTGATACAAACTGTGCACAAAGTCCGCGACCGTTGTCCCAGTTCTTTTCGGCGTAAGTGATAGCATCACCTATATCGTATTCCTTAGTATCTGCCGCCTTTGTTTTGGTAGCAAACGTAGGGATTACAATTAAGGTTGCTAAAACCACCAATAACAAACCTAGTAATCGTTTTGTCATATTTTCCTCCAAAAAGGTTACAAATTGTAATCAGCGGGTCGTATTATAACTTTTATATCCCGTTTTGTCAACCCCTTTAGTTAAAATATGCCCCAAAAGTGTTACAAAATGTAAAAAAGAACGGATTCTTCATCCGTTCTTTGTAATAAATATGTATATAGTTTTTATTCCGCTTTATCCTTTTCAGCCTGAATAATTCCACGAAGCTTCTGTGGCATTTCAAAGAAATCCTCTTTTGTAAGACCCTCTGTAACAATTGGGGCGAGGAACCTTACTTTTACAGTACCCGGGGTTATATTGCCTGTTTCTTCAAAACAAGCTCTTGTGCCTTCAAGGTAAACAGGAACAATTTTGGCACCTGTTTCCATGGCAATTTTCATAGCACCGCCCTTAAACTCACCTAACTTACCGTTTTTAGAACGTGTACCCTCAGGGAAAATAACTATGCTTCTACCCTTTTTGACCATCTCAATTGCATCGTGAAGTGATGAACGTGCTTTTGTTTTATTCTTTCTGTCAACAAACACACAGTCCATTACCCACATCCAATCTTTAATTATAGGAAATGATGCTATTTCCTTTTTAGCCATGAAGATAGGAACTGCAGGTGCGCCCAGAATAACTGCAGGAATATCAAACAAACCTTCGTGGTTGGGTGTGTATATAACGGGTTCATCGGTGGGAACCTTTTCTTTACCCTCAACAATAAATTCTACCCCTGCCATATCCACAAGAGGATTAAGCCAGTCATAAACCTGTTTATCAACAAAAGCCTTGCTTTCGCGCCAGTCTTTGGTTTCTTTAAGCTTTTTAGCAGTTTTGAGTTTGGGATTAAGTTTAACAAGGCTTGACACTAATTTGCCGAACCATTTAAGGGAAAAACCATTCATAATTTTTTCTCCTGTATAAATTTTATCTTTGTAATTTTATCACACCACCACCAAAATGCAAGTAAATTTTTAAAAAACTCGGTTTTTATTGAAGAAACATATCGTATATGCTAAAATATTTACAAACAACTGATACGGGAGGTTATTATGAAATTTTCTGTTAACGAATTTATAATTTCCGCTTCTTGCCCTGTTACATCACAGGCGGCAGAATTATTCTCAAAAGAACTGAGAAAAAGAACTTCTTTGAATGTAATAATAAAAACTGAAAACGCACCCTGTTTTGTTACCTTTAAAACAGATGCCGACATACTCAGTAAAGACCAATACACCATCATTTGTAATGAAACAGGCTTTGAAATCATCGCCAAAACCATCCGCGGTCTTATTTTCGGCTATTCCCATATTTTAAGAAAAGCAAAATTCACCCCTGACGGTGTAATAATTACCGAGGATATTGAGGGTACATATAAACCGCAGAAACAGATAATCGGTCATCAGGTAGGCTACCGCACAACACCCAATACCTACGACGCGTGGGATTATAATCAGTATTTTGATTATTACCTTGATATGATGGCTTTCGGTACAAACACCTGTGAGCACAACACCACAAAATTCGGCAAAAACGAAATGAATCCCCTTATGAGATACACTCAGGAGGAGTTTGTTGTTGAAGCCTCCCGACTTGCGGACACCGTTGACCTTGACGTTTCTTTGTGGCACGCAAATGACGACAGAGAGTCTGAGGAGGAAGCCTTAAGATTACGCGAGGATATTTACTCAAAAATCCCCAGAATAAATGCCGTATTCCCTCCCGGAGGTGACCCGGGCGAAATGTATGCGGACGACTTTGTGGAGCGTTGCAGAAAAATATCCGATTTACTTAAGAAAATCCATCCTGAGGCACAAATGCACCC
>JAZRFO010000213.1:0-2219 GCA_045643685.1 Acutalibacteraceae bacterium | reverse complement strand
TTCACGTATTTTTGCGGCGGTACGTTCAATAGTTTCAACTTTGTTATAAAGATAGTAAACCTGACCGCCACGACGGAG
Source organism: Acutalibacteraceae bacterium (assembly GCA_045643685.1). Taxonomy (GTDB): domain Bacteria; phylum Bacillota; class Clostridia; order Oscillospirales; family Acutalibacteraceae; genus DTU089. Next base: position 2,141 of record JAZRFO010000213.1, on the reverse strand, counting down.
TTCTTTTTCCATAGCCTCCACAAGTACGCCCCAATCGTGTTCGAGAACATAGGTCTGAACAGGAAAACGGTCCTGAGGGGCTTCTTCGATAACTGACATATCACGAATGCCCGACATTGCCATATTCATAGTACGGGGAATGGGCGTTGCGGAAAGGGTAAGACAGTCCACCTGCGGATAAAGTTCTTTTAACTTTTCCTTCTGACCTACACCGAAGCGTTGCTCCTCGTCGACTATTATAAGACCCAAGTCCTTGAATTGGATGTCCTTGGATATAAGGCGGTGGGTACCCACGATAATATCAATAGCACCACGTTTAAGGGCTTTGATTATTCGGGTTTGCTCCTTGGGTGTACGGAAGCGAGAAAGCATTTCTGCTTCAATGGGGAAACCGTCGAATCTACGGGTTATGGTGTTGTAATGCTGTAAGGCGAGAATGGTTGTAGGCACTAAAATGGCACATTGTTTGCCGTCGGCAATACATTTGAAAGCCGCACGTAAAGCTACCTCGGTTTTACCAAAGCCTACGTCACCGCACAAAAGTCTATCCATAGGATGTGGTTTTTCCATATCCTTTTTTATTTCATTTATTGAGCGTAGCTGGTCGTCGGTTTCTTCGTACTCGAATCTACGTTCAAAGTCATTCTGCATATCAATATCGGGTGAGAAGGAATAACCGGGGGATTTTAAGCGTCGGGAGTAAAGGGCAATAAGTTCCTTTGCCATACTTTTGGCAGAGGTTTTTACCCTCGCTTTTAGTTTTTCCCAATCCTTGCCGCCTAATTTTGAAAGCTTAAGGGTTTTGGTGTCGTCCTTGGGACCGATATATTTAGATACTAAATCAAGCTGGGTAACAGGCACATAAAGTGCATCACCACGAGCGTAACGTATCATTATAAAGTCCTTTATAACACCTGAAACTTCAAGTTTTTTAATACCTTCAAAAACACCAATGCCGTGAACTGCGTGTACAACGTAATCACCCTTGGATAATTCTTCAAGGCTTTGTACCGCATCTGCGGCTTTGTAATTTTTGCGTCGCTTGGTTGAAATGGCTTTGCCTGTTTTACCGTATGTAATAAGCATAACCTTTTCATTGGGGTATCTAAAACCGCCTGAAACACCACCGGGTAATACGCAAACCATATTTTTAGGGAATTCGGCAGGGGGAACGGGGAAGTACATAGCGCGTATGTTTTCCGTTTCAAGAGCCTCTGCCAAGGATGCGGCGGCTTTTTCGGTACCTGCGGTAACAATACATATTTCACCACGTGAAAGTGCAGGACGCAAATCGTCCATAAGCACTTCAAGTGAGCCGTTCCATACAGGTGTCTGTTGAACGTTAAATGCAGTAAGAGTCTTTACAGGGGTGTCAAAAGTACCCCTCGGGAATGTGTCTATATAAAAAGCCTTTTGCTTTTCGTAAATAAGCAGAAGTTCTGAAAAACTTAAGGAGAATTTATCAAGCCCCTTGGGAAGTACACCATTTTCAAACTGTGCTTTGATTTCCTGATTTAAAAGTTTAAGAGTGTTTTCTGCTTTGTCTTTTACAGAACCACTTTCCAGAACAAAAAGTAAATCATCTTTACAATAATCAAAGATGGAAGCGGGTTTTTCATAGGCAAGATTAAGATATTTATCAACTGAAGAAAGATTTACACCCGAGTCTATAAGTTCAATGTCTTTAGCAAGAATTTCCTTCGCTTTTCTTGACCCCTTACCTGAAAGAGACTGAGAAAATTCGGTTATCTTTTCTTTTAAAATTTCGTCGCTATAAAATAAAATTTCAGTTGCAGGGGTGATTTCACAAAAATCGAGGGAGTCACTCCTTCGTTGAGTTGAGGGGTCGAAAAGGGAAATTGTATCCACGTTATCGCCCCATAATTCAATACGGACGGGCTCAGTTGAGTCGGGCGGAAAAAAGTCAATAATACCACCGCGGTGAGCAAACTGACCGGGACCCTCTACCATGTCGGAGCGTTTGAAACCTGCGGAAGTAAGAATATCTATAAGTTTATCCGAAGAAACTTCCGTGGAATAGTCAATTTTAAAGGTGCGTTTCTTTAATTCTTCGGGGGGAATAGTAAGCTGCAATGCACTTTCTGCAGAGCATACGACCATACAGTAGTTATCATTTAAAA
>JAZRFO010000212.1:0-4498 GCA_045643685.1 Acutalibacteraceae bacterium | reverse complement strand
GCCAAGACGATGTATACCATAGGCTTCATCGCCGAACATAATTTCTTCACAACGATTCTTTGCGTAAACTCTTTTATCGCCTGTTTCCGCATCAAGCCTTTCGCACAAAAGACGTTTTTCACTCTCCACATCTTTTGACGTAAATACACCATTCTCCGTAAGAGGGTTAAAAATAAGTTCAAACAACAATTCACTACACTCTGCGGTAATGCTCTCGCCATCGAAGGCAAATCGGTCATCAATACAGGATACACCTAATTTCAAAACCTGATTCTCGCCCACCTTTGAAACATCCGCCACAAGCTCTGCACCGTAAAGGAGTGCAAGTTTTCTTTCAATAGCCGTAACATCGGGATATTTTTGGGATGAGCGTGTCAACACACCCGGAACAAGGGCATAATAAGCCGCCTTTTCACTGAGAGGAAGCACAAAGCTTATTGTGACACACGCGGATTTAAATCCTTCTGCGGTTATATTGCTAAGTTCAACGCCCTCGGAATGAATTTCATTTGTGAAGTTATATTTCATTTTACCACACCCGATATTTCTTATATTGTCGTCAATAAACAATATATTACCATATCGTGCCAAAGGTTTCCATAGTTTTTTATTAAATTTCATAAATCATTTCACCCCGACTATTTTTTGCTTAATATTTGGTTTTAAACATATAAATATGGGACTTCAGACCATTGACAAAAAACCTCGCCTGTGATAAAATATCTCAGTTATTTATACAGGTGTTATGCGGGCGTGTGTGCACTTCTCAGGGCATTCCAAATGGAGTACAATCAAAAGAAAAAAAGAAAAAACAGACGGAGCAAGAGCAAAAGTCTTTACTAAAATCGGCAGAGAGATTATGATTGCCGTTCGTGACGGCGGTCCCGACCCTGCAGGTAACTCAAAGCTTAAGGAGCTTATCCAGAAAGCAAAGGCAAACAACGTGCCTAACGACAACATCGAAAGAGTTATCAAAAAAGCCGCAGGCGGCAACGATGGTGCAAACTACGAAGAAATTATCTACGAAGGCTACGGCCCCGCAGGTATCGCAGTTGTTGTTAAAGCACTTACAGATAACCGTAACCGTACCGCAGGTGACGTTCGTCACTACTTCGACAAATACGGCGGAAATATGGGTACTTCCGGTTGCGTTATGTTTATGTTCGACTACTTCGGTGTTATCATCATCGAAAGAGAAGGCGTAGACGAAGAAAAATTAATGGAAGATGCTATCGAATGCGGTGCAATCGACTTCATTACAGATGACGAAGATATTTTCGAAATCCGTACTGACGCTAACGATTTAGGTGCTGTTTTAGGCGACCTTGAAGCAAAGGGTTACACCTTCGTAAGCAGCGAAGCCGCTTACATTCCCCAGACATATACTCGTCTTGAAGGCGAAGACAATATGAAGAATATGAGCAAAATGCTTGAAATGTTCGAAGATAACGACGATATTCAGGGCGTTTGGCATAACTGGGAAAATGAAGATGAATACGAAGGTTGATTTTTAAATCTTTCCTATTGATTTTTATTAATTAATAATATATAATATATACACTTTTACTTACGCTCAATTCGGTCATGCAACGAGTGGGTCCTGTGCGACGGGGCACCGTGAACCATGTCAGGCGGGGAACCGAGCAGCATTAAGCGGACCGTTCTGTGCGCCACAGTCCGCCTGCTCGTTGTATGACCGAGTGGAGCGTAAGTTTTATTTTTGTTTACACTTTTTAACTAAGGGGTGAGAATTTTGTACAGAGCTTTATACCGTAAATGGAGACCACAGGTATTCTCTGATGTTTCGGGTCAGGGCCATATTACCGAAACCTTAATGAACGAAATTTCAACAGGTCGTCTGTCCCATGCCTACCTTTTCACAGGTTCCCGAGGTACCGGTAAGACCACCTGCGCAAAAATTCTTGCTAAAGCCGTAAACTGTCTTAACCCTGTTAACGGCAACCCCTGTAACGAGTGTCAGATTTGTCGCGGTATTGACGACGGCTCAATCCTTGACGTTACTGAAATTGACGCCGCAAGTAATAACAGCGTTGATAACATCCGTGATTTGCGTGATGAAGTTAACTTCACCCCTGCCGCCGCAAAATACAGAGTATATATCATAGACGAGGTTCATATGCTTTCGGGCGGCGCATTCAATGCATTGCTCAAAACTCTTGAAGAACCCCCCGCGCATGTTCTCTTTATCCTTGCTACTACTGAGGTACAGAAATTACCTGCAACCATTCTTTCGAGATGTCAGCGTTTTGATTTCAGGCGCATTCCTCCCGAGGATATTGCCGCAAGACTTATGACCGTTGCGGAAAATGAAAACCTCAGTCTTGATGAGGAGGCAGCTTTACTCATAGCACGTGTTTCCGACGGTGCTTTGCGTGATGCACTTTCAATCCTCGACCAATGTGCAGGTTACAATGAACCTATTACAATTAAGACTGTGGGTAACGCAGCAGGTCTTTTAGGCAAAGAATATTTATTTGAAATTTCCGATGCACTTCTTAAGGAGGACAGTTCAAAAATCCTCGATATAATAGACAGATTGCATTCATCCTCCTGCGATATGGAAAGGCTTATGAGCGAGTTGGTAAATCATTTCAGAAACATTATGATTGCCAAAACCACTAAAAAGCCCGAAAAATTCATTGTCTGCACACCCGATGAAATAACAAGATACAAGGACATTGCCCAAAGTATCACTTATGGCACAGTTCTTTATATTATGGAAACACTCTGCAAAGAGGCTTCTCAGTTAAAATACAGTGCTCATCAGAGAGCCCAGGCGGAAACTGCACTTATACGTCTTTGCTCCCCTGCTTTATCAACGGACACTGGTGCACTTGTGCGCCGCATAGATGAGCTTGAAGCACAACTAATGCTTATTAAGGCACAGGGTATTACTGTTACACACACGGCACCCGAAAAACCGGCTCCCGTAAAGTCAACAACACCCGAGCCTGTAAGAGCAGAAGAAGCTCCCATTTCAATTGAAATCCCCGAGGAAGAACCTACAGTATCATATGAGGAAGCGCCCTTCCCCGAGGAACCGCCCGTAGCAAAGGAGATTATTGAACCTTCTGAGCCTCAGGCAAGACCCGAAAAGAAACTTGTTTCCCACGAGGCAACTGTTAAGCCTATTGACACAGGCATTGTTACCGAGAGCGACAACGCAGTTCCTTTTGCCGCCTGGGAAAATACACTTAATCAGTTATCAAGAATCAACAGACCCTTATATCCAATGCTTATAGGTTCATCGGCATTCAGGGCAGGTAATACAATCTTTATAAAAGCTAAAAATACTGCTTTCCCTCAGATGTTTAACCAAAAAACCCACGCAGACTCCATAACAGAGGCTCTTATGCGTGCAACAGGCGAAAAGTTAAAGCCCATGATATACAATGATGGTTCCTCACCTCAGGCAGATGAAAGCATTGACCCTGTTGATACATTTATCAATAAACTTAATAAACATAAAATTGATTTCTTTATTGAAGAATAATTTTCTAAAAAGGACGGTAGAATAAAATGAAAGCAAGAATTCCTAATCAGGGTGGCAACTCTCAGGCAGCAATGATGAAAAAACTTCAGGATATGCAGGCAGAAATGAACCGCACTCAGCAGGAAGTAGAAGAAGCAGAATACTCTGCAAGTGCAGGCGGCGGTGCAGTTGAAGTAAAAGTAAACGGCAAACACGAAGTTCTTGAAGTTAAAATTCAGCCCGACGTTGTAGACCCCGACGATGTTGAAATTCTTTCCGATATGATTATTGCGGCTACAAACGAAGCAATCCGCAAGGCAATTGACACTATGGAGCAGAGAATGGGCAGCGTAACAAGCGGTCTCAATCTTCCTGCAGGTTTCGGTTTCTAATATGGCGTACGATGTTGCAGCACTTGAGAAACTCATAGAGCAGTTTCAGAAAATACCTTCAATTGGCAGAAAAACTGCTCAGAGAATGGCTTTTCACGTGCTTGATTTAACTGACGAACAGGCAAAGGAATTTGCTGATGCTATTATTGATGCTCACACCAAAATACACCATTGTGCTCTTTGCCACAATTTAACGGAAAAGGAACTTTGCCCTATTTGTGAAAGTGCAAGTCGCGACCATACAACCGTCTGTGTTGTAGAAGAACCTCGTGACGTTCTTGCAATGGAGCGTATGAGGGAGTTCGGCGGTGTATACCACGTTTTACACGGTGTTATTTCACCTATGAATGGTATAGGTCCCGAGCAGCTTACCATCAAAAACCTTGTGGAGCGTGTGGCAGAAGGCAATATTACCGAGGTTATTATGGCAACAAACCCCACTATTGAGGGCGACACAACCGCCATGTATATCAGTAAGCTTATTAAACCATTCGGCGTCAGAGTTACAAGACTTGCTTATGGTATCCCCGTAGGCGCAGACATCGAATATGCTGATGATGTTACTCTTATGAGAGCATTATCGGGTAGAAGCGAGTTATAAAAAAAGGAGGAG
>JAZRFO010000211.1:0-1668 GCA_045643685.1 Acutalibacteraceae bacterium | reverse complement strand
TAAAGCAGGTAACGATTTAAAAATGCATTGCGGATACCCCGAGGACCTTCAAGTCGGTCTTGATAATGGTGATATCACCCGTGCAGACCTTGAACTTTGCACCAAGAGAATACTCGAAATGTTTATGAAACTTATATAATACGAGGAATACATAATGAAAAAATCAGTTTTTGACCACATTATTCACGGCGGTGACTACAACCCCGACCAATGGATTAACACTCCCGAAATTTGGGACGAGGATATGCGACTTATGAACCTTGCGCACGTCAACAGTGCAACTGTAAGCATTTTCTCATGGTCCATGCTCGAACCCGAAGAAGGAGTTTACAACTTCGAGTGGCTTGACCGACTTCTCGATAAGCTCCACGAAAACGGCAAGGAAGTTATACTTGCAACACCCTCGGGTGCAAGACCCACTTGGCTTGCACAGAAATACCCCGAGGTTTTAAGGGTTGAAGAAACAGGTATCCGTAACGAATACGGTGTAAGACACAACCATTGCCTTACTTCACCCATTTACCGCGAAAAGGTAAGAAATATTAACACCTTACTTGCCCAGAGATACAAGGACCACCCTGCAGTTAAAATGTGGCATATTTCCAACGAATACTGCGGTGAATGTCATTGTGACCTGTGCCAGGAAGCTTTCAGAGATTGGCTCAAAAAGGAATACAACAATAGCCTCGATGAACTCAATTACAAATGGTGGAACGGTTTCTGGAGCCATCAGATAACAGACTGGTCACAGATTAACTCCCCTAAATTCCGCGGTGAAAACCACGTAAGCGCTATGAAACTTGCGTGGAACAGATTTGTTTCCGACTCGCACATTTCATTCTTTGAAAATGAAATTGCACCATTGCGTGAAATTACCCCTGATATCCCCATTACAACTAACTTTATGAAGCTCTATGACGGTATCGATTACCAGAAATTTGCAAAGAAGCTTGACCTTGTTTCCTGGGATAACTACCCCGCCTGGGACAGAGGCTTTAACGATACCGAGGCTTGTGACACAGCATTCGTTCACGATGCTTTCCGTACAATGGGCGGTGGCAAACCCTTCTTTATGATGGAGAGCACACCCTCCCTTGTGAACTGGCACAACGTCAACAAATTACCCCGACCCGGCAGACAGGAGTTATCTTCAATTCAGGCGGTTGCTCACGGTGCGGACAGTGTTCAGTATTTCCAATGGCGTAAGAGCCGTGGCGGTCACGAGAAATATCACGGTGCGGTGGTTGACCATTGCGGTCACGAAAACACACGTGTTTTCCGAGAGGTTTCACATCTCGGCAGTGTACTTGAAAAACTCAGTAACGTAGTTGGTGAAGAATGTAACAGTAAAGTTGCGGTAGTTGCCGACTGGGAAAACAGTTGGGCGGTAAAACACTTCTGCGGATTCAACAATGACCACCGCGATTACTTTAAAGAGTGCATAAAATGGTATGCCCCCTTCTATAAAAAAGGTATTTCCGTTGACGTAATTTCAATGGAAGACGACTTTACAAAATATGATTTAGTTGTTGCGCCCTTCCTTTATATGTTAAAAGACGGCACAATTGACCGTATCGAAAATTACGTTAAAAACGGCGGTAACTTTGTTACAACCTACCTTTTCGGTTTTGTTGACAAAGATGATTTCTGCTACCTTGGCGGTTTCCC
>JAZRFO010000210.1:0-2907 GCA_045643685.1 Acutalibacteraceae bacterium | reverse complement strand
AAAGAGTCTTGAACCTGTTTTCAGATTCATCGGAAAAAGATTTGACACCCTTAAGGTTGGTACAATTTGCAAATTATTATGGGTTAAGTGCGATAAATCCATCAAGAAAATGCTTGTTAAGGATTTCGCGGTACAGCTTGTTCAGAATCTGTTTGCAGGCAACCAGCCCTTTACAGAAGGCACACCCATCGGAAACGCCTTCCTTGGTGTTCTCGGCAGAGTTAAATTTATACTCAAAAAAATAAACGTCAAGGACATCGACGGCAACCCTGCAGATTTATTTGAAATACTCAAGCACAGTGCAGGAAACTACGGCATAGACGACCACAATGCAGTGTTGAAGTTGAAATAATGGTTTAAATGTTGTATATTGAATATACAATAAAAATAAAAAACAAAGGAGATTTTTATTATGACAAAAGGCTTAAGCTTCATTCTCGCAATTGTGCTGTTATTCAGTTCATTTGCAACCGTCAACGTTTTTGCCACCAACATTCCCGAAACACCAACTGCAAAAGCAGCTAATGCTATTGACGGAATTACGGTTAGCTGGAACGAAATTGATAACGCAACCACATACAACGTCTATCGCAGACAAGCAGGTACAAATGCATGGATTTTGGTTGGTTCAACAAGCGAAACATCTTTTGTTGATAAAACTGTAAAGCACGCTGTTTACTACTGTTACTCTGTAAGAGCTTATAACGATGCAGGCGATTACAGTGCATACAATAGCGGCAAAACATTTGTTATCAGATACATTCTTGCGCCCTACACAAAAACAATAAATGCTATTAACGGCATTAAGGTATACTGGGGCTCAATCGGCGGCGCAACAAAGTACAGCGTTTTCCGCAGAGATTCAGGTTCATTTACATGGATATACGTTGGAACAACAACGTCTACAAGTCTTGTTGACACTAACGTTAAATCCGGCTCATTCTACTGCTACTCAGTACGCGCAATCAACGGAACCGGTTATAGCGCATACAACGCCAAGAAAACAATCATCGCACAGTTCTTCCTTACTCCTAACGTTGCTGCAAGCTCCGTTAACAACGGTGTTAAGGTTAAATGGACAAAAACATACGGTGCTGCACGATACAATGTTTACCGCAGAAATGCAGGCTCAAGTCAGTGGAATCTTATCACAACCACAATAAACACAGAATTTGTAGATACAAATGTAACCTTGAACAATTATTATGCATATTCAATTCGTGCAATCAACGATAAAGGCTACAGCGCATACGATTCAACCAAAGTAAAATCAATAAAGTTTGACAAAAGAATCGATAACGTAGAGAATTTTGCAAAATTCGGCGGAATGCATAAGAGCTATTTCTATGACGTATATCCCCGCGTAGAGGAGCTTGGCGGTTGGACGGGCAGTTATTGGGCAGCATGCGAAAGAAACGTAATCTTAGGCTATAATCCGACAACCAACAAATGCGCGGCTGTTATGCTTCTTCCTAAAGCCCTTTATCCCAACATTACACCTACAAAGGGCATATGCTCACGCGCCCAGCTTTCAAGCTATACCGGCAGAACTGTTTATGAAGACAAGGTTGGTGCAGAAAGCGAGCTCGGTGATGATGTAAAGAAGGTTTACACAATTGAATATCCAAACGCATACGTTGCAATATTGTGTACAAATAATTCAGGCTTTGATGTGAATAACGACATTGCAGTTGTTACCTTTAAAAACCAATAATATACTTCAGAACGGTTTATAACTATCAGTATATTAACATTTATCCCCCTGCGGAAGATTAACTTCCGCAGGGGGATTTTCATATCAATATTATTCTGATGCTTTTTAATTTTTATTTCTTCTTCGCAAGCAGGATTGTTTCAACTGCCATAAATACAAGCTCACAGCAAAGTGCGATACTTATTACGGGAACCGTACCTGATGAAAGAAGCATATTCATTATACCTGCGATGCCAAGTGTGAGTCCTGATGAAAGGACAAAAGTAACAACCGTGGATATAATTTTATTTTTCTTTGACCTGTTCCACTTATCCTTTATGAAATACATCATAACCGCACTAAGTGCGCCAAGCGCAAAAATCGAAAGGAAGTACGGAAGCTGAATCCATTCAAGGTAAGTATGAATAATAACAGGGAAAAGAATCGTTGTAAGAAGTGCGCAAAGGATGCAGATAACGCTGCTGCGCTCAGGTCTTGCGATACCGATAATCATCCACACAATGAGTAAAATAACAGATAAAACACTCATAACAGTCGGTAAATAATAAGAATATGCATCTCCATTTATTTCCTTTTCCGGCTGAGCCTTGGCTTCGGCGTTATATGCTGTTTTACCTCCCTCTTTGGTTAGGCCGATAATTGTTCCCTCGATTGTTCCTGCTACTGAATAATCCCATATTTCGAAGTTACTTGCTACTGCGGGGCTTTCCTCTGTGAGAGTAAAATCGAAATTCTCGGCATCCTTGAAGCCGGGGTCAGCAATAATGGGATAATTGACAAAGCCCTCATCCTGTGCGGTTGAAAGATTTATAATATCATCCCTTATTTTAAAGTTTAATTCATCTCCCTTGGAAAGGCTCCACATAACATTACTATTATCGTAGAAATGGGAAGTGTTGAGCATATTGATGTAAATCGGGACATTTTCATTTGTAAGGAAAATGTTGTTATAGTACATTGCCGTTGCGTGGCTTTCACCCTTATCAATACCTGGGTTCACCTGTCCCTCGGCACTAAGTGCAGCAATGTTATTCCTTATCACGTTGCCCTCACCATAGTGGATATTAAGGCTCTGGCTACCACAGGCATACACAAGGTTTTTCTCAACGCTCATAAAGGATGAGCCTTCGTCAAGGTAGATACCCCATCCGCCATAACCGCCTTCACCCGGGTCTGCAGCAACGTTGTGGATA
>JAZRFO010000209.1:0-1953 GCA_045643685.1 Acutalibacteraceae bacterium | reverse complement strand
TGCCGTCGGGAAGCTCCGTAATGCAGGAATAAACGAAACTGAAGGGGTTCAAACTGTCCGTTACATTCTTTCGGTATTTCCATTCAACGTTGTTATTTTCATCGTAAAGACCGATTTTTATAACACCAAGCTTTCTTGTTTTCTTCGATGGGCAAGAAACTACAATTGCATTTTTACCGTCGATTTTTTTGCTGTAATTTATAACGGAGAACATACAGTTTGAGCAATAACCAAGACCTTTGTCCAAGGTGTATTTACTCCAGGTTTCACCACCATCTGTGGAGTCGGTGTAGCTTATGTAACCTGCAATATTTCTTGAGTACATTCTGAGAACACCGTTATTGAGAAGCACCAACTGACTCTCGGAACTTTTACCTGCGGCACCAACCTGCTTCGCTTTTTCTGTGCGGTGCCAGTTTTCACCGTCTTCGGTGTAAATAACGCTTGTGTATTCGCGACCCTCGTTGTTATCGTAAATTGAAAAGATAACTCTTTGTTTGCCGTCTTTTTCAATACAGATACCAACACCGGGTGAAAAGCCTGTAAAGCCTCTTGAATTTATTTGTGTGTTAAGAATTTTGCCATCCGACCAGGTTTCACCGTTATCAAAGCTTTTCTTTATCCAAAGGTAGTATGTGGGATAAATCTTGATAGGAGCGTAGGCGTAGAAGATATTAGCAATAACATCATTGTCATTAAGTGTTCCGTCCTTGTTCATCTGTTTTATAAGAACGGGTGAAAACTCATGGTTGACTTTTTTATAAATGTTATAAGCCCTGTCTACATAGTAATTATTATAATTTGAGTTATCGGCGAATTTAAGAACAGGTGCAAAACCCTTTTCGTCAAAATCATCAACATAATAGGGATAGTGTGACTTATCGAGAGTTGTACTCTCTGCCTTTTTATGGCTTGTTTTGTCACAAAGAGCCAACTTTCCGTCAATAAAACCACTCTGTTTACCGTATGTACCTGCACTCCAGAGCCCCATATACGCAGGACAAGCATCACTTGCATGGTAAATAACGCCGTTTTTGTCCTGACACATTGCCGCATCGCAAAATGAAGCAGAGGTGGGAATTGCATTGTTGTGGTCCTGGTCCTCCATATCATTAAAATGGTTTACCCATACAATATCCGACCAGGTTTTGCAGTTGTCGTCGGAATAGCGGATTACGGTTTCAATATTTGCAGGGTCATCCGTTCCGTTGCCGTAACGGATGTCACCACCTGCAATAACTCTGCCGTTTTTTAGGGTAAGAATAGATGGTATTCTGAATAATTTACTGTTACCTGTGCCCGGAGCAAAAGGATTAGTAATGTTATGAGCCATAATTATACCTCTCAGTTATTTGTGAGTCTGAATGTTTTAACTTCAAAGGGATTGATATTGAACTTAAGTTCATTGCCTGTGAACTCAAATTCTTTTTCATTTTCTTCCATAAGGTTACATTCGTAAACCTTGTTAAAGGGAAGATTTACAGTGAGTGTTCTTTCGCCACGTACACGACGGCTCTGGTATACTCTTAAGATTATACCGTCATTATCCTGTGCCTGTTTTACTGCGTCAATAACGATATCGTCGTTGTCGCTTGTAATGAAAGAATAACTTTCGGGCAATGTACCCTCGTTAGGTGTAACTGCAGTTGCATTTAAGGGGAAGTTCAATTGGAAAGCCGCCTGAACTGTACCGCCTGTCTGCCAAGTACCGGTATGGGGATAATAAGCATAAGTAAAGTAATGTTCTCCCAAGTCGCCCTTTCTGTCGGGGCAGGTAGGTGCACGAAGAAGTGTAATTCGCATACGGCTGTCAAGGATATCGTAACCGTATTTGCAATCGTTAAGAATACTTACGCCGTAATCACCTTCGGAAAGGTCCGCCCATTTGTGTGCACATTGCTCGTAACGTGCCGCATCAAAGGGAGAGTTACGGTGAGTGGGTCTTTTAATAGC
>JAZRFO010000208.1:0-1662 GCA_045643685.1 Acutalibacteraceae bacterium | reverse complement strand
TGAGATAGCAGCTTCAATTGAAGCAGCGTTAAGATCGGGCATTTTCTGTTCTGCGATTTTTCTTACTTGCTCTCCGGTAATTGTTGCAACCTTTGTTTTATTCGGAACACCCGAACCGCTTTCAATACCGCAAGCCTTCTTAATAAGAACAGCAGCAGGCGGAGTCTTTGTAATAAAAGAGAAAGAACGGTCAGCGTAAACAGTGATAACAACAGGAATAATGAGACCCATATCATTTTTTGTACGTTCATTGAATTCCTTTGTGAATGCCATGATGTTTACACCGTGTTGACCTAAAGCAGGACCAACGGGGGGAGCCGGGGTTGCTTTACCGGCGGGAATTTGCAGTTTAATAAGACCTACAACCTTTTGAGCCATGTTTTGCACCTCCAAAATTCGTGGTATGGCGGAATAAGAAGCTCGTCTTACTCCTCCCACACGCGACGCATTACGTCGCATATAACAGCGCTATATACCGCTGATTACCAAATTTAATTCGCGATTATCAGTCAATCGCTTTTTTTACCTGATTAAGGGGAAGCTCGATAGGAGCTTCTTTACCCATAAATGAAACAATAACTCTTACAACACCGTTAACTGTGTCGATTGTTTCAACAACACCTGAGTTGCCTTCCATAAGGCCTTCGGTAATTGTAACGAAATCGCCAACACTGTATGAAACCTCTGTAACAGTTTTTGCAGAGCTTTCACCGTCGGCACCTGTTTCTTCGATACCTAATTTGCGAACCTCGTCAGCAGTAAGCGGAACGGGTTTGCCATCGGGACCTACGAAACCGGTAACACCACGTGTGTAACGGATTGCGTGCCATGTTTCATCGGGCACTTTGAGGACATTTTCTTCGCCCTCTTTGTCGCTGTATTCAACTGCAAGTTTTACAACAACATAACCGGGGAATATTTTTCTCTCTACTTCGACTGTTTTATCCTCGCGGACTTCAACAACCTTTTCAACAGGAATGCATACTCCGAAGATTTTGTCGTGCATCTTACGGTTTTCAACGATTTTTTCGATATTCTCCGCAACCTTGTTCTCATAACCGGAATAGGTGTGGATGATATACCATCTTGCTTCTACAGCCATTGCGCACCTCCGAAAATACTGATGTCAGGAATCAGTTCAAGCGGCGGTTGTTGACTCTGTCTCTGCAACTGTTGATTCAACAGTTGTTTCTCTGTTAGCGGCAGCATCGTTGATAGCTGTAACACCGCTTGACAAAGCAAAGTCAATAATCCAAATGCCTGCACCGATTACAAGGATCGCAGCAAGTACGATACCGGTGCTCTTAAGAACCATCTGGCGTGAAGGCCAAACAATCTTCTTTGTTTCACCGCGAAGGTCTTTGAAGAACTTAGCAATACCTTTGAATATTGCTTTGGGTGAGAACTTGGAAGGTTTCTTGTCCTTCTTGTCTTTCTTGTCAGACTTAGCAGTCTCTGAGGTAGCATTGGCTACTGCTTTCTTTTTATCGTCAGCCATTTTGTTACCTCCTTACTTTGTCTCTCTGTGGAGAGTGTGTTTCTTGCAGAATCTGCAGTACTTCTTCATCTCCAACCTGTCGGGGTTGTTTTTCTTTTCCTTCATAGTGTTGTAATTACGTTGCTTACATTCTGTGCAGGAAAGTGTAATTTTAACTCTCACTA
>JAZRFO010000207.1:0-5097 GCA_045643685.1 Acutalibacteraceae bacterium | reverse complement strand
CTGGTTGGAGCGCATGAACTTAATAAGCTCATAAACGTCTGTTTCACCGTTTTCTGCGAGAATTTCAACCTTCTTAGCGCTTACCTTTTGAACAATACCCTCGCGCTTTGCAAGTACAACAACACCACTGTCAACAGCAGCTTTGTATTCCATACCTGTACCAACGATGGGAGAGTCAGTTTTAAGAAGCGGAACAGCCTGTCGCTGCATGTTTGAACCCATCAAAGCACGGTTCGCGTCGTCGTTTTCAAGGAAGGGAATCATTGAAGTAGCAACGGAAACAACCATCTTGGGTGAAACGTCCATATAGTCTGCCTGACTGGGAGGAACTTCACGGAATTCGTCGCGGTAACGTACTGTTACACGGTCATTCATAAAGAAGTTGTTTTCATCAAGGGGTTCGTTAGCCTGTGCTACGCAGTAGTTATCTTCCACGTCAGCTGTCATATACTCAACTTCATCAAGAACCTTACCTGTTTCCTTATCGATTTTACGGAAAGGTGCTTCAATAAAGCCGTATTTGTTAATTCTTGCAAATGTAGCAAGGTAAGAGATAAGACCGATGTTGGGACCTTCAGGAGTTTCGATAGGACACATTCTACCGTAGTGGCTATAGTGAACGTCTCGAACTTCGAAGCCTGCACGGTCACGAGAAAGACCGCCGGGGCCCAATGCAGAAAGACGACGTTTATGGGTAAGCTCTGCAAGGGGGTTTGTCTGGTCCATGAACTGTGAAAGGGGTGATGAACCAAAGAACTCTTTGATTGCAGCCATAACGGGTCTGATATTAATAAGTGCAGCAGGAGTTGCCTTGTCGGGTTCCTGTGCCTGGAGTGTCATTCTTTCACGAACAACTCTTTCCATTCTGGTGAAACCGATTCTGAACTGGTTCTGAAGAAGTTCACCAACTGAACGGATACGACGGTTACCGAGGTGGTCAATGTCATCTACATTACCAAGCTCGTTACCGAGGCAGTTAAGATAGTTGATTGATGCAAAAATATCATCAATGATAATGTGTTTGGGAATAAGGTCATCGCAACGAAGAGCCATCTGTTCAAGAAGGATCTCTGTATCGTCGCCGTATTCTTCGATAATCTCTTTGAGTACGGAGAATCTAACCTTCTCGTTGATAGCGATTTCTTCGAGCTGTTCTCTTGTAACACCTTCGATGAAATCAAGGGGGTCAACCATGTTGTTGGAGATAACCTTAATGTGTTTACCTTCAACGTCAAGTGTCACTTCCTTAACACCTGCACGGTCAATTGCTTCTGCAAGTCCGGATGTAATCTTCTCCCCTGCTGCTACAAGAAGTTCGCCTGTGAAGGGACTGAAAACATCATATACGGATATACCACCCTCAATTCTGTCAGTGAGAGCAAGTTTCTTATTATATTTGTATCTACCAACTCTTGAAATATCGTATCTGTGAGGGTCAAAGAAAAGGTTATTTACGTGAGTCTCAGCAGATTCAAGTGTGGGGGGTTCACCGGGACGAAGCTTTCTATAAACTTCAAGTAAAGCTTCCTCGGTATTTTTAGTAGTATCTTTTTCAAGAGTAGCTTCAATTCTGTCATCATCGCCGAAGAATTCGCGGTTGTCATTGTTTGAAGAAAGACCGAGAGCACGGATAAATGTAGTGATAGGAAGCTTTCTGTTCTTATCAATTCTTACATTGAAAATATCGTTCTGGTCTGTTTCGTACTCGAGCCATGCACCTCTGTTAGGAATAACAGTTGAGGTGAAAAGTTTCTTACCGTTTTTGTCATAGGTAAAGCCGTAGTAAACACCGGGTGAACGAACAAGCTGTGAAATAATAACACGCTCTGCACCATTGATAACGAAAGTACCACTGTCTGTCATAATGGGGAAATCGCCCATAAATACTTCGTTCTCTTTGATTTCACCTGTTTCTTTGTTGTAAAGTCTTGCCAACACTCTTAAGGGAGCAGAGTAGGTAGCATCTCTCTCCTTACATTCAGCAACACTGTACTTCGGCTTCTCATCCATACGATAATCAATAAACGTAAGGACAAGATTACCCGTGTAGTCCGTAATTTCGTCGATATCACGGAAAACTTCTCTAAGCCCGACATCAAGGAACCATTTGTATGAGTTCTTCTGTACTTCAATAAGGTTGGGCATCTGCATAACCTCATTGATTCCTGCAAAACTCATTCTGGTATTCTTACCGAGCTTTACGGGTTTTACGTTCGCCATAAAACACATCACTCCGTTCTTATTTAAATTCTTTTTTACCGTCGAAAAAACAGTCAAAAAAGAAATAATTAACACTGTTTTTAAGGGATTTCAGCGACTTTCTGTTCTTGCGAAAAAACATACTTACACTAATAATCCATTATAGTTGAGTATATATTCTATACCATTGTCAATCAATTGTCAAGAAGAAATTTATCTTATTTTAAAAAATTTAAAACCACAAAAAAGCAGAGATGCCAAAAAGCACCTCTGCCCTATTCAAAGTATTCAATTATTGGTATAAACAAGCATCAAACATATTAATATAGTTGTAATCATTCCAGCCGGTTGATTTTACTCTGATTTCAATTTTGCTTGCACCTGTTACGTCAAGTTCAACTTTTTCATTTTTACTCTTCAAGGTAAAGTTTTTAATTGTTTTAACCACCTTACCGTCAACAAGAATTTCAATTGTGAACTTTTCTTTTTCGTTAGTAGCTCCATTAGGTGCAAAGGTTGCGGTAAATTTACCATACTTTTTTTCCAAGTCATATTCCGCAATTGCCGTTTTGCTCTCATCCTGACCCGGGTCAAGGACGAAGCAACCATAAAACTCCGCGCCTGTAGGTGTAGCTTCTAAATGCCTATAATTTTTCGATTTGGAAGACTCGGTTAAATCCTTAAGGAAAACTGGTCTGCCCTTTTCTATTGCTTCAATTTTTGCTGTGAGAGTTTTATTCTCCGGATAACCTTCTAAAGCCTCCTCAATAAGTTCTATAGCTTCATCGTATTTCTTATCATTCACAAATTTATCCGCCTTGGCAACGATTATTGTCTCAGAATCCGCAAGTTTTTGTTTAATTTCTGCATCATCAGGGAAAGTAGTTATGGCGTCATAGAGCAATTCAAATGCAGAAGAATAATAGTTCCAATCAAATTTATCGTCTATGGAATCAAATAATTCATCCCTATATAAAGGCATTAACTCTTTGATTTTATCCTGTGCAGTTTCATAGTTGGGGTCAGTGGCAATAACTTGACCATAATAATGAATTGCTTCTATGTAATCTTCATAATATTCCTCATTCTGAGCATCTTCAAATGCTTCACGGGAATCGTGCAACGCCTCTACATTGGTGATTGTTTCCTGAAGTTTTTCGGAAATTTCTTCAATTTCCATTTCCTCAATAGTTTCAAGTTCATCTGCAATATCGTCATAGTAAGCATCGGAATCATTCTGATATTCATCCCAGATATCATCAAGTCTTTCGTTAAGACCCGTAATAAGTTTTTTGTTGGGCTTACTGTTCATATTATTTTCATAGGAACTTGAAGCGGAGTAATAATAACCATTTTCCAAATCCTGTAAAATTCCATTGGCAGGGTTCCCCAAAGCAAGTAATCCAACCAGAATTGCAATAGCGACCATATTAAGTGCAACCACAAAGAAAGCACCCGCAACGATTAATTTTGTGATAAGTTTTTTTCTTTGTTTCTGTTCTTCGGGAGTAAGAACCTTCTTCTTTTTTACTGTATCTTTTTTATCGGTTGTGGTTGGTTCAGGGGCTTTTTCAACCTTCAAAAGCTCGGTATCACCCATATTATTTTCGGTTGTCTCCTCTACCTTCGCACCGCAGTTAGGGCAAAAAACACCATCTTCTACGTTACTTCCGCAATTTGGACAAAACATAATATTCCTCCAGTAAATATGTTGTTAAATTAATATTAACACAACGTTTACCAAAAAACAACAATAATCGACATTAAAAAAGAAAACCCAAGTTGTCTTTTGACAACTTGGGTAATAAACTTTTTAAACTTAAATTACTTAAGTTCAACTTTTGCGCCAGCTTCTTCAAGTTTTGCCTTGATAGCTTCAGCGTCGTCTTTAGAAGCTGCTTCTTTAAGTGTAGCGGGAGCGCCATCAACTTTAGCTTTTGCTTCTGCAAGGCCGAGACCTGTGATTTCACGAACGATTTTGATAACAGCAATTTTGTTTGCACCAACTTCAGCAAGTACAACGTCAAATTCTGTTTTTTCTTCAGCAGCAGCTGCTGCTTCAGCGGGAGCTGCTACTGCAACTGCAGCTGCAGCGGATACGCCGAATTCTTCTTCTACAGCGTGAACGAGTTCGGAGAGCTCGAGAACTGTAAGTACTTTTAATTCTTCAATAATAGCAGTAATCTTTTCAGATGCCATTTTATTTTCCTCCAATTATTTCGCCTTTATAGGCTTTTAATTTTTAATTTTAATTTTTGATACAGCAATTATTCAGCTGCTGCCTCTGCTGTGGCTTCGCCACTCTTGTCAACAATAGCCTGAACTGCACGAGCAAATGCAGAAATAGGAGCGTTGAACGCGTTGCAAACAGTAGCAAGCAAAATTTCTCTTGAGGGAAGTTTTGCGAGACTGTCGATTTTTTCAAGACTGATAACCTCATTATCAAGGAAACCACTCTTAACGTTGAAATTCTCGTGTGTTGAAGCATATTTGCAAAGGATTCTTGCAGCTGCAACATAGTCATCAGTAGATGTAGCAAGAGCTGTTGTACCTTCGAGACACTCTGAAAGACCTTCGAGTTCAGTACCCTTAATAGCGAGTTCGATCATTGTGTTCTTTGTAACTGTGTATTCAACACCAGCTTCACGAAGTTCCTTACGAAGAACTGTATCGTCAGCAACGTTGATACCTCTGTAGTCAACGATAACACCTGCACATGCATTCTGAAGTCTTTCAGAAATAGCAGCAACTTCAGCCTTTTTAGCTTCTAAAACTTTTACGCTTGGCAAATAAATTCACCTCCGTTACATTATTTTGCCAAATTTAAATGCCCTCCCCGCGCAATACGAGGAGGGCATAAGTTACCTAATAAATCAAGTAATTAAGCACATTCCTCGG